>DAOVVQ010000211.1 GCA_030637065.1 Planctomycetota bacterium | reverse complement strand
TCTTGTCATCCTCGAATATCTCAGCCTCGTGGGCGTTGCCTCTTGATGTAGCTGGAACGATCTCATGGACAAGATTGCCCAATGCCGGATATGGTAGTTGGTTTAGCCCGCCGCCGGGTGTTACCCTTACTTCCGAGCTGCTGTTACCGCCGAGGACGGGCCTGTTCTGGATGAGCGCGACCTTCACGCCCAATCTCGCCGCGGAAACCGCCGATGCCGTCCCAGCCACTCCGCCGCCAATGACCACAAGATCGAATTCGCCGGCATTTTCGGCGATATCCGGCAATCCCAACGCTCCCTTTCGAAACGCGGCAAGGGCCTCTAACTCGCCGGGCGGTTTGAAATTTGCATCCCTGGCGAACACGATAGCGTCGCAGCGACCGTTAAAGCCGGTCAGGTCATGCAGCGCTAACGAAACCGTCTTGCTTCTTATCCTGACGAGCCCGCCATCCTGCCAGTGCCACGCCGATCCTGTAGTGCCGAAAACGGTATCGAGCGTCTTGCCGTTTACAATGATCTGAAATTGCCCCGGTCCCCGGCGAATGTCCCAATTGGATACCCAGTTTCGCGTGCGAACCCACACACGATATGTACCGGTTTGCGAAAATGTCACCTGCTTTGTAGCATCGCGGCAGGCTACGCCGAGGCCGTGTGCCATAAGAAACGGCGAGCCCATCTGGTCCATGAACTGCTGATCGACAACCCATGACCCGAGCGAATCGTCATCGGCAATATCAAAGCTCTCAGCCTCGACAAAGACAACGCCTTTAACGCCCGCTGCGTCTTGCGCAACCGCCCCGCCGACAATAAGCCCTGACAAACCGGCGACCAGGGCCACAAGAAACTCACATCGTTTCATATCATTATCCTCACTTTTCGTCCACCTGATTACCAGCGACATCTTTTCGCAGATGATATATGCAATTACTCCTCACAGATGCCCCTGCGTTCCGACACAATAGCATATCCGTACCGACAATTCAATCATTGTGCTTGTCGAAGAAGGCGAACACCTTCGTCAGGCTGGGCAGGACCATTGCGTGCGTCCCGTCGGGCTTTTCGAAATATTCGTATGTCATTGACAACTTCTTCATCCTGGCAACCATTGCGCGGGCATTTTCGACCGGAGCCCGCGGGTCGAGCACGCCGTGGCAGACGAAGACGGGGATGTGCTTTATTGCATCGAAATCATAGGGTTTTGCTGCGCCGAGAATTTCGTCGCCGGGCGAAACCTTCTTATGCGTAAATCCTTTCGGCGTGGCCTGCCCCGACGCTATCGGCGAAAGAGCAGCCCAGTTTTTTGCGTATTTGGCACCGAGCCGCCATGTGCCGTTGCCGCCCATGGAGTGACCCATCAGATAGACGCGGTTCTTGTCGATCTTGTATTCGGTCTGCATGATTTTCAGCGTCCTCATTACGTCGAATTCGCTCAGTCGCGTCATCAGCGCCAGCGAAGGGTCGCGATCGTCGTCAAACGGTTTGCCATAGCCGCCATGAGGCGAATAGCCGGACGGTGAAAGGACGATATAGCCGTGCCTCTCGGCAAGCTGCCTCATCTGAGGCCGGCCAAGCATTGTGTTCTCATCGCCACCCCCGCCGTGCAGGGCGACGATCAGCGGAAGGGCCTTCTTGCCGTCATATTTTTTCGGTACATAGATGCGGTAGGGAAGTATCTCGTTGGCTTCTTCGAGCAGGTAATGCCGTTTCTGGTCGCCGGCGGCGCCGGTGAGCGTATCGCGGCCCTTTTCGATCTCGGCGAGGAGTTTTAGCGAGTTTTCGATCCCCGCGGTAAAATTGTATTTTCGCGGCTCTCTTTTTCGCAGATTGATCTGCCCAGCCAGCTCGAAGGGATAGCTGATCGACGCCTTAACGCTATCATATCCGGAGACGCTACTGAGCCGCTGCTGGATCTCATTGCGTGTCCTGGCCAGATCGGAGACCAGACGGATCGGCAGGCGAATCCTTCGCAGCGTTTCACTGCCTTCGACGACCTCGATGCCGAGCGCCCAGGAGCCGTCTTTAATATCGCTAAGGTCCAGCGCAAAAGCGTACGGCTGATCGATCAGGTCGAGGGGGATATACTCGAATGTCCCGAGCTGCCTTACGGACCGGTTTGGCTGACGCGAAGAGGGATTAAAGAGCATGACGCGAAGTTTCAGCGGCGCCTGCGGCTTGAATTGAGACGGGTAGAATTGCTCGACACGCGCGATGAAAGCAGCGTCAGGATCGAAGACGGTCATGTTGGTGCGAACGACGAGGGAGCGGCGATACCCTTCCCTGTCTGTCCACTTAACGCCGGTCGCCAGAGCAAAGGCCTGATGCAACAGCCGACGCGCCTGGCCGTTGTCGCCGGACTCGTAGGCCTTGTAGAATGCCTTTTCGATCGTCTCCAACTCACGCTCAGCGCCCTTCGGAACCGAGCCTAAGGTCCTGACCTTCAAAAATCCGCCGTAAAGCCGCTCGAGCATGATCTCATTCTGCTCGAAGCGGGCGCTCATTACCTTGATAGTGCTGGCGACCGGATCGGCGGCATTGGCGCTAATTGCAGATAGCAGGATGATCAACGCCATCCCAGCAACGGTCGCGGGCAGTTTTGGACGCAGCTTGCTTATGCTCATCTCTTTTCCCTTCAGTATGTGGTATGAACCTGGCCTCAGCCGGACAGCCATCCTGGAGCCATGAACCGGAATATGGCCCGGCTGAACGCCTTGAGATTAGCAGGATTGGCCGTTTATTGCAAGAAAACGCCGCCCCGGCAACCAAATCGGCAAAACCAACCATGACAATCGCCCCGCAGGATGCTATAATCCCGCAGGCAGCAAAAACGGGGACCGGTATCGTTCTGCCAAAGGCAGGTTGTACCTGTACCCGCTTTTGCGGACAAAACAGAACATTGTTGAGAGTTGAACCTATTATTAAGGAGTGCACTATGAGACTAACAAGACATTATTCCCTTACATGGCGTGTCATCGCAGCTTTCGCTGTCATCGCAGGGGCCGCTGCGATCGCCTCGGCTGCATCTAAAGCCCATTCCAGCCCCCCTACCGAGCGACCCAATATCCTGTGGATCGTCGGCGAGAACCTCAAGCTCGATCTCGGCTGTTACGGCGCTAAGAATGTAAAGACCCCGAACCTCGATCGCCTTGCCGAGGGCGGGGTCCGCTATACGCACGTCTTTTCCACATCGCCGGTTTGCGCGCCGAGCCGCAGCGCGTTTTTCGTCGGTATGTACCAGACCACCTCCGACACCCACAACATGCGGTCCCACCGCGAGGATGATTATCGTCTGCCCGAGGGTGTCAGGCCGATCACGCATCGGCTGAGGGACGTCGGCTATTTCACCGCCAATATCAAGATGATCGGCGATGACGTTGTCGGCTCCGGTAAGCTCGATCTTAATTTCGTCAACGAGGGCACGCTCTACGACACCGGCAAATGGGAGGACCTCAAGGCCAATCAGCCCTTCTTCGCCCAGATCAACACCCTCGAGGCCGAGTACGATATTTACGACCGCCAGACCTGGCGTCAGCCGCGTGTTGAGTGGAAGGGCGAGCACGAGCACGAACAGATCGCCACGCCGGACAATGTTACCCCCCCGCCGTATTACCCGGACCATCCCGTCGTGCGGTTGGAGTGGGCCCGGTATCTCAATTCGATCTCCGGCATGGACAAGAGCGTCGGCAGGATCCTCAGGCAGCTTAAGGCCGACAGTCTGGCTGATAATACCATCGTCATATTCTTCGGCGACAACGGACGCATCGAGCCCAGGGGCATTCACTGGTGTTACGACACCGGCCTGCATGTGCCCATGATCGTTCACATGCCTGACAATGTCCGCAGGCCGGGTAACTATCGGCCCGGAACTGTCAGCGATGAGGTTATCAGCCTGATCGATATAACGCCGACTACGCTAAGTTTCGCCGGCATCGAGCGGCCTAAGGGCATGGATGGCCGCATTTTTCTGGCAGACAGGCTTACGCCCCAGCGGCAGTTCGCCTTCTCCGCCCGCGACCGCATCGACGAGACGGTTAACCGCATCCGCAGCGTCCGCGGCCAGCGATATCACTATCTGCGCAATTACTATCCGGATCGACATTTCACATCGCTGAATCGGTATAAGGAGAAGTGTTTCCCGATCAAGCCGTTGATGCGCGAGATGATGGCTGAGGGCAAACTGACCGGACACCCAGCCGCCCTGATGTCGCCGACGGTCGCCCCGGAGCAGCTTTTCGATACGGCAAACGACCCCCACGAGATGCATAACCTCGCAGATTCGGACGACCCGCGGCACCGCGAGGCACTGATACGCATGAGAACCGCCCTCTCCGTATGGATGGTCGAGACCCAGGACCAGGGCGTCTTTCCCGAGCCGAAGGAGATCGTCGAGCCATTCGAGGAAGAGATGCACAACTGGTTCGGCACGCCCGGCTGGTATCGCAGGTGATGCCGCTGGGACGATGCTTTCGAGCTATGCTTGAGATCAATGAGAGGATCATTTAGCCTTAGGTTCCTTAGATCGCGACGGGGGCGTATGGCCTTTGGCTGCCAGTTCGTGTGATATTCGGATCGCTTCTTCTTCGCCGCCGTCCCAGAATTTGTCGATGACCGCCTGGATGTGCGGACGGTCGGCATCGGAATCTTTTACTTCTTCGCGGAGCCTGAGAAGCTCTTTCTTGAGCTTGGCAGCCAGGGTTTTGTATTCTGGATCGCCGTAGAGGTTGTTCATCTCATGCGGATCGTTTTGCATATCGTATAGCTCCCAGCCGGGCGGCGTTCGGAACTGCTTACCCGGCTCCATCGGTGCACCGTAGAAGAAGATGAGTTTGTAGTTCTTCGTGCGGATACCGAAGTGAGCGGGCTGGCCGTCCGGGGGCATGTGTACCCAGTAGCGGTAATAACTTGACTGCCGCCAATTCTTCGGTTCGCGGCCCGTTTCGGCAATAGTGCGGAAACTGCGGCCCTGCATATAGTCGGGTGTCGCCATGCCGGCAAAATCCAGCAGCGTCGGGGCAAAGTCCGTGTTGCTGATCAGTGCATCGGACCGCGAGCCCGGTTTGATCGAGCGGGGATAGCGGACGATAAGAGGCATCTTGATCGATTCTTCGTACATCCAGCGTTTATCGACGTAATCGTGCTCGCCCAACATCATTCCCTGGTCGGAGGAGTAGGCGATGAGTGTGTTGTCCAGTTGTCCCTCGGCTTTCAAATATTCGAGCAGACGTTTGACGTTGTCGTCGATGCCCCGGACGCATCGCAGGTATTTCTTCAAGTATCGCTGGTAGGATTCGCGCGTCGCTTCTTCGGCGCTTAGCCCATCCTTGTGGTATCGAAGGCTGTAGCCGCTGTGGTGGCGAGGGCTGACGGATTTGCCGATGATGCCGATCAACTCGTCATTGTGGCCGCGTGTGGCGATAGAGCCGTTGTTTTCGTTATCCCACAGGCTGGGTGGCTCGGGGATGTCGATATCCTCCCACAGGTCGTTGTAGCGTTCGGCGTTATCCCACGGTTTGTGCGGGGCCTTGAAATGGTGCATGAGAAAGAACGGCTTGCTCTTATCGCGATTTTCGAGCCAGTCGAGCGAGATGTCCGTTATGATGTCCGAGCAGTAGCCCTCTGTGGGAGTCGTTACCTCCCGGCCCTGCGGGGTCTTTCGCTCCTGCATTTCGGGGTTGTGGTATTTGCCCTGCGAGTGCAGCACGTTGTAATAATCGAAGGCCTCGGGTTGGGTTCCGATATGCCATTTGCCCACCACCGCCGTTTGGTAGCCGGCGTCTCGCATCAGCAGGGGCAGATATTGCTGCTCTCCGGGCACATTGCCGCCCAGGCCGGTTATGCCGTTGATGTGGCTGTACTGACCGGTCAGGATGGTAACGCGGCTGGGGGTACAGATCGCATTGGCGCAGAGGCAGTTATCGAGGATCATGCCCTCGCGAGCGAGTTTGTCCAGCGTCGGCGTAGGATCGAGTTTAGCCAGCCGCCCGCCATAAGCACCAATAGCGTGGGCTGCATGGTCGTCAGCCATGATGTAGAGGATGTTCGGCTTATGCGATCGCGCACGTGCGGCGGTTCTGAACATACCACACGCCACTGCGCTGAGCCCGAGTGTTTTCAGAAAATCGCGTCTGTCCATTGCTGCATTCCTAAAAATAGCCAGCATACCGTATTCAGTGGCCAGTATCCAGTCCTGGATTCCCGCCTTCGCGGGAATGACAGGGACGGTTGGAGCTCGAAATTGGGTTTGAATTGGGTTTGAATTGGGTTTGTTTTTCTTAACATTTGCTTAATATTTGTTGGTTTATTCATTGTAAAGCCTTTTGTTTTCAGGAGTTAGATTTGTTAAGTAAATGTTAAGATTGGGTTTGTTTCGCGAAAAAGGGGTTGGCGATAGATCGGGGTTTCCACTACGTTCCAGCTTCCACTGCATTCCAGCTTTTTTGGTGGTTGGCATTGTTTTACCCTTTCATAACATAGATCGTTATTGTTAGATGTTCATAATACATGGGGCATGGTTTTGTGTCAAGATGTTTTTTAAAAATTAACCACGGATTTTTTTAATCGCTGATTACGCTGATTTCACGGATTTTTTTGAGCCACTCGCCGCGACAGGTCCGTCTTCGCTTTGCTTCGCTGCGTTTCGCCGCGACAGGTCCGTCTTCGCTTTGCTTCGCCGCGACAGGTCCGTCTTCGCTTTGCTTCGCCGCGACAGGTCCGTCTTCGCTTTGCTTCGCCGCGACAGGTCCGTCTTCGCTT
>DAOVVQ010000349.1 GCA_030637065.1 Planctomycetota bacterium | reverse complement strand
GATCGCCCAGCATTTTGCCGGGATCGAAGACGAATATATCAACGAGCGTGCGGCGGATATCTACGACATCGAAAGGCGTCTCTTAACTCAACTGTTGGGAAAGATCCGCGAGGATGTCGAGCACCTCACCGAAGAGGTCGTCATCGTCGCCCATGACCTGACACCGACTCAGACGGCGGCGTTTAACCGGACGTTCGTCAAGGGTTTCGCCACCGAGGCCGGCGGAAGGACCAGCCACACCGCTATTGTTGCAAGGACATTGGGCATACCCGCTGTTGTCGCCCTCGAGGATGTTACCTCGAATGTCACGACCGATGCCACCGTGATCATTGACGGCAACCGCGGCATTGTGGTTATCGACCCGGATGCCGAGACGCTCAAGCAGTATCAGAAATTTGCCCGCGACCTGACGCGTTTCGAGCACAAACTCGACACCCTGCGTGAAAAACCGGCTGTGACGCGGGACGGCGTGGAGATTACGCTGCTGGGTAATATAGAATTTCCCGATGAGGCGCAATTGTCCCGGGATAAGGGTGGAGGCGGGATCGGGCTGTATCGAACGGAGTTTTTGTACCTTTACGGCGGCATCGAGCCCACCGAGGAGGATCACTATAGCGCCTATCGCGAAACGATCGGGATGTTCGAACAGAGGCCGGTGGTAATAAGAACTATGGACCTCGGGGCCGATAAACTCCCCGCTTCCGACCGGCGAAGCGTTGAAACAAATCCCGTACTCGGGCTAAGGTCGATCAGGTACTGCCTCCAGAATCTGACGATGTTCAAGACGCAGTTGCGTGCGATCCTGCGTGCCTCGGTTTTAGGCGATGTCAGCATTTTGTTTCCTATGATAAACAACCTGCAGGAGCTTCGGCAGGCCAAGATGATCCTTCGGGACGTGATGGAGGACCTTGACGAATATGCCGTGCCATATAACAGCAATATCCCCATCGGGATCATGATCGAGACGCCGAGCGCCGCGCTGACAGCCGGTATGTTGGCCAACGACTGCGATTTTTTCAGTATAGGCACAAACGACCTGATACAGTATACCCTCGCCGTCGACCGGGCCAACGAGCATGTCTCGACGCTGTTTTCCGCCGCTGACCCGGCGGTGCTGATGCTGCTCAGGAGCGTTATTCACGACGCCAACAAGGCAAAGATCGGCCTGACCGTCTGCGGTGAGATCGCTTCGGACCTCGACTATATAATGCTGCTTGTCGGGATGGGAGTAAGGACTCTTTCGCTTGCCCCGCCGATGATACCGGAGGTAAAGCAGGTCATCCGCTCTGTCACGCTGGAAGAGTGCAATATGCTGGCCAGGAAAGTGACCACCATGGACTCATCGAGACAGATCAAAAACTGCCTGCGAGACGCGGCGATGCGTATATTACCCGAGGCCTTTTGAAGCCATGAAAACGTTGATCATGAGATTTTCAATTACCTCCAGCCTGCGGTATCTTTCTCATCGCGAGACGCTCGAAATGTTTCATCGGGCCTTTACCCGTGCCGATATCGCCGTAGCTTATACGAATGGCTTTAATCCGCGGATCCGGTTATCGCTGCCTCTGCCGCGAAGTGTCGCTGTGGCGGCGGAAGACGAACTGCTCTGCGCAGGGCTCGAGGATACTCAGCCTGCAACCGCCGATCGGATCGAAGAGGAAATATCGAGTCAGTTGCCGCTGGGCGTAAAGGTGCTCTCCGTTGAGATCGCCGACGGAAAGGTTTCGTGCATTCCGCTTTCGGCGGTCTATGAGTTCGAGCTGTCCGCCCCAGCCGGCGAAAAGGCATTAAGCGATGCCGTCAATGACCTGCAAAACGCTCTCGACGGTGACGATGGCGTCTTTGTCCAGCGCGATGCGACCCGAAGCAAACCCGTCCGCAGGATCGACGTCAGCGGATATATCGATTCGATGACGTGTGGAACCGACCGCCTCAGGGTCAAGTGCAATATTACGCCGTCGGGAACGGTGCGAGTCGATGAGATAATGAAGCTCTTGCAGATCGATTCTGCGCGGCTTTCAGGGCCCATTAACCGAACCTCGGTTCAGTGGCGCCGAAATTAAACAAAGATAAACAAAGGAATATATACTCAGATGTCAAAAGAAATGCTTGTAAACGTATCGGAGGGTGAAGAGTGCCGTGTGGCTGTGATTGACGACGGTGTTCTCGACGAACTCTACATAGAAAGGTCAAGCCGCATCAGCCACGTCGGCAATATCTACAAGGGAAAGGTCGTAAATATCGAAGCCGGGATCCAGGCGGCGTTTATTGACTTCGGTCTGGAGAGAAACGGTTTTCTGCATATCAGCGATCTGCACCAGAAATATTTTACGCGGTCCAAGCCGCCGCCCGAAAAGATCGGCAAGAGAAAATCCGTCGCCCAGAGGCCGCCGATGCAAAGATGCCTGAAAAAGGGCACCGAGATCATCGTTCAGGTCACAAAGGAAGGCATAAACACAAAGGGGCCCACGCTTAGTACGTACCTGTCTCTGCCGGGCAAATATGTTGTCCTGATGCCGTGGATGCATCGGACGGGTGTCTCGCAGAAAATCGAGGATGAGGACGAACGTAAACGCCTTCGCAAGGTTATCGAGCAGCTAAAGCCGCCAAAGGACGCGGGAATTATCGTAAGAACGGCGGCGATGGGAGCGACCAAAAGGGATATCCAGAACGATGTCGCCTATCTTATCCGGCTGTGGAGCGCTATTCGCAAGAGGATCGATTCGGAAAAAGCGACGGCTGAGATATACAAGAAATCGGCCATTGTCATGAAATGCGTTAGAGATATGTTCACGAGCAAGAGCGGCAAGATCATTTGCGATAACGAGCCGGTGACGAAGAGGATAAGGGACTTTTTGGGCATTGTCCAGCCGCGTCTTAAGAACAGGGCCACTTATTACGACAGGAAAACGCCGCTGTTCCCCAAGTACGGTATCGAAAAGGAGAGCACCCAGAT
>DAOVVQ010000160.1 GCA_030637065.1 Planctomycetota bacterium | reverse complement strand
ATCGATATGATCCACCACCAACCCCCCGGGCGCAGCGGTGATCACACGATGCATAAACACCGCCGTCCTCTTCACAGCCTTGCGCGTCCCACGCCTGACCGCATAAAACGTATGAGGCCTCTTCTGCGCATACCATTTATACCGGCTAAGCCGCGCATAATCCTCCGCATCGACGATCGCAAACTTACCCCGCGTAAGCGGAATACGCCGAACACCGCTCTCCAACTCATCCCTTAAAGCCGGGTCAGCCGAATAATTACCGCACCGCCCCCCATACTCAACCAGCCGCCTCACGCCCCTGCTGCCAGCCCTGTGCCCGCAAACCAACTCATCACGACTCCGACCACCAACCCATTCACAATACCTGCAATACTGACATGTCTCCATTTAACCATTCTCTGTTTACCGCCCTTCCCCGGACCCGCCGGGATACTCGCCCACCAAGGCTGTATCGTGGTCTGCTGACCTACGTTCTGTATTCAGTATCAAGCATACTTGTCATTCCAGCGAAAGCTGGAATCCAGCATAAAACAGCATCCGCCAAAGGCGGATTCAAAATCCCTAAATATAAAATCAAAAATTCCAAAACCCTTCGAAATTCGACATTCCTTGTTCGATATTCGATGCGGAACGTCCGCCGTGGCGGATTCAATTTTCAATCGAAAATAGTCGATTGAAAAAAACCTCTCCCTCTACCATTGCACAAACTTGCGCGTTTCATGCGAAATCAGCACATTTTTTTTAACACCAAAATCGCTAACTCCTTATCCCATAAGGAATAAAAATTTTTTATTTTTTTCGCCCGTAGCAAGATAGTGATAGCGCAATCTATGCTATGTCAGGATTCAGGATACAGAATGAAAAACAGCATACAGCATCCAGTATCAAGGTTTCTGGCCGCTGTTCTGGCTACTGAATACTGGTCACTGGCTACTGTTTAAGTTAGCGCAATCTATGCTATGTGGACACCCGAGGTCCCTAAAAAAGCCCAAGGGCGAAGCGAGCACACCCAGTTTCTGTCCCTATTTCCCAGTGGTTTTGTTATTGTGATAACTATGCATTTTTGAATACCAGACAATATATCCCGACATTTTCCTTGCATTACCGTCATGGAGGCTGTATATTAGTCTTGGATCTGGAGGGGAAAATTTTTAATGAGGAGTGAGGAACATGGCGATTCGCGATTATACTGCTTTCACTGTCGGTCTAACAATTCTGGCGACCCTGCTGTTTTCGCCCGTCGCACATTCCGGAACCTACGGCGGCGGCACGGGTGAGCCTAATGATCCGTATCAGATTTGGAATGCCAACGACATGAATGCGATTGGCACAAATTCTGATGACTGGGACAAGCACTTTATCCTGATGGCGGATATTGATCTGGCAGGTTATGACGGTTTGGATGGGCGGCCGGATTTTACACCGATCGGTCATCGCGACCCGTATGGATCTACGCCATTTATTGGCGTGTTCGATGGCAATATGCATACAATAAACAATTTCACTTTTGTCAAGTACGCTGCTTATAAAGGAGGCATCTTTGCGTCTTTAGACTTTCCGGGAGAAATAAAAGATCTAACGATGACAAATCCGATGATTAACGTTCCTAATAAGGGACAGATGGGAACCTTGGCCTGCCGGGCGGATGGCGGCACGATCCGTAACTGTCATGTGTTGGGTGGAAGTATAAACGGGGACGGTTATATCGGTCCGCTGGTGGGGGATAATTGGGCCGACATCCATCAATGCAGTGCCTCCACTCCCGTAATCGGATATGACCATGTGGGAGGTTTGGTCGGACGTAACCATGGAAGGATTTACAATAGTTTCGCAACCGGTTCGGTTACTGGTACGATATTAGTGGGCGGTTTTACAGGCCGTTGCTCAGATGCATTCGACTCGTCTGGAATTATCCAGAACTGTTATGCGACCGGCGATGTTTCAGGTGATTATGCCGGGGGACTTGTCGGTCAGTTATGGGGAGGAGTGATCGCCACCTCTTACTCGGCTGGACAGGTATCCGGTACAGAGGCTATTGGCGGACTGGTTGGCGAGATTGTCAGTGGGGGCTTCGTTATGCAGTCCTTCTGGGATACGCAGAGCAGTACTCTGCTGGTTAGCGCCGGAGGTACGGGGAAAACTACGGCTGAGATGAAATCCGAGATAACCTTCGTTACTTCAGGCTGGAACTTTGGCTCGGTCTGGTCGATCATTGAAAATCAGACCTATCCCTTCTTCCAATGGACAACTCCCGTCTGCGGTGACGCCAACCACCCGTATCCGGTTGGTGACCTTGATACAAATTGCGTGGTTAATCTTGCCGATTTCGCGATGATGTGCGGGCATTGGCTTGAAGATAATCGACCGTAATTAAAATGAAAATATGACACATTAAATGTCACCGAAAGCCGGGGGGCTAAAGGTTGCCAGGAACCTTTTTTGGTCTAAAAATCGTCGGGCAAATTAACTGTACCTGGTACCTTTAATTCTACTTTACGGCTTAGCCAGTGGCCCGATGATCCTTTCAATCAGCAGTTCTTCGAACTTGCCAAGATCCTTCCATTTTGTGGCGACATTCATTGTCTTGGCCCCTGCTTTGATACGAGTATAGCCCTCGTCGTCCACGACCAGCGGCAGTGTTTCCATCTCACACAACTCATCGTCGAATGCAAGATAGATCGCCACCGTATCGAACAAGATGCTGCTGGCCTTTTCATCGGTTCTGACCGGTTTCCTTTCCTTTTTCGAAGTCCAGATCCGATAATTCTCGACGAGAGCCTTTGTAACCGGATCACCGGAGTTGCGCACCCTGGCGTATCTGTCCCCCTGCAAACGAACAAGCCCGCACGTATCCAAAGGCGTCAGCACCATCTCCCACGGTGCGGTGAACACTTTTTGACATGCCTTGATGTCCTTGCGAACGTTAAATTCGGCACTAATATCCTTACTTCCATTATAACCGAGACGCACACTGCCGTGCATACCGACGAAACGCGCATTGTCGGCGATGCCCGGATCGCGTTTCAGCGCCTCAGCCAGATTCGGAACAGGCCCTATTGCAATAACGGTTATTTCTTCGGGCGAAGTCTTGATAATATCGATCATCGCGCCGACACCGTCTTCGTATATCTTGCCCGGGTATCGCTTAAGGTCATAATTTTTCACCCACTCCGACTGCCTGCCGCCGTCCTGCCTTTGGGAGTAAGCCATACCCACCGGGATATCCGTCCTGCCTGCGATCTCAAGCATCCGGGCAATGATCTTTGCCCGATAGATACCGTTATGGTTGTCGCCGAGGACCATCTTGACATCGAACTCGGGGCTCTTAAGAAGCATCACCAACGCCCACGTATCGTCGATATCGTCGCCGATGTCAGTATCGAGAATAACCGGGATCTTCTTCGCAGCCGTCATCTCCGATCCACCTTGAACATAAAAGGGCACGAATCCGCTATAAACAAGAAATATTATAACAAACAGACTTACCCAACGACCTCTGTGCCTAATATCTTTGAATTTTGATTTGTAATTTTGCATTTTGATCTTTGATTTTTCACCAGGTCCGTGTAATCCGCGAAAACTTGTCCCTCCGTAGCTTAACGCGAAGGAGGATCCGTGGTTATGTATTTTTTGAATTTTGGTAATTAGAATTTAGTGCTTACTATTCATCAGGATAAATCAACTCAATCCCATGCTCCTTCGCAGCCGCATGCCACTTATCCGACAGGTCGGCGTCGGTTACTATGCAGTCGAGCTGGTCTATGTCCGCTATCTTATACAGCGCCGGCCTGTCGAACTTGGTTCGGTCGCCGACGAAGATCACCTTTGCCGCCTGCCGCAGCAGCCGCCTCGTAAAACTCACCGTCGCGACGTCCGCCCCACTGATCCCGGCATAAATACTGATATCGTCGGCCCCGGTAAAGGCCGTAAACCCGCTAAGCCCGGCGATGGCCGCCTCGGCTGTGGGGCCTATCATATCCATGCGTTCGGGACGGTACTGGCCGCCGGTAACGATGACACGATGCCCGGTAAGCTCATGCAGGCGGGTCATCAGCATCAGCGAATTGACGATTATCGTAAGGTCCCTGTGCTCAGTCAGATGCGGGATTATCTCATAGCAAGTCGAGCCAGCCTCAAAGTAAATATTATCACCGTCATTTATCAGCCCAGCCGCCAACAACCCGATCCTCTTCTTCGCAGCTAAGTTCCTCGTCTGCCGAAACCTCACCGAAACATTCGCATCCGGCGGACCCGGCAGCACCGCACCCCCGTAAGTCTTTTTCAGCAAACCACTTCTGGCCAACTGCCCCAGGTCCCTGCGAATCGTAACCTCCGTAACGCCAAGGTCGCCGGCAACGGCTGAGACATGGATCCGACCCTGTTCGCGAAGCCGATCCAGAATGTAGACATGTCGTTTTTCAGCAAGTAATCCCATAATCCGCCCAATCCAATCCAAAAAAACAACTCATTACAACGCCTGAACCTTCCAAAAACGTCAACTCATTACAACTCCTGCCCCTTCCAAAACACCAACCCATTACGACTCTTCCGTCTACAATATCAACTACACAGACAAAAAGCAAGCAAAAAATGTTCGATTCGCTTCGATTTATTTCTTTTAGGGGCATATCGCCCCGATCAGGGTACTGATTTGGTTTGACTTGTCAACCACGAACTGCTATAGTGCTGTCCTGATATAAAACAAACCGATCATTGTTTGGAGGATTTTCAAGTGCCGTTTAAGATTGAAGATACAAGAAAAAACGCCGCTCCTAAGCTGAAAACGCTGATTAAGGACGGCCTGATCACCGCTGAGGACGCCCTGGACTGGCTCAGGACGATATACGAGATACGCTTCTTCGAGGAAAAGGTGTTCGACCTCTTAGGCCAGAACATCATCAAGGGAGCTTCCCACCTCTACGCAGGCCAGGAGGCCGTGGCGACTGGGGCCATTGCCGCCATTGCAAAAGGCGATGTGATCGGCTCGACCCACCGCGGGCACGGGCACTGCGGGGCTGTGGGCAACAAATACGCCGAAAACGACGACGACCGCCAACAGCACTGGAACCGCATGATGGCAGAGCTGATGGGTCGGGAAACCGGATATTGCAAGGGCCGCGGCGGCTCGATGCACATCGCCGACGTCGACAAGTGCAACAACTTAGGCTCAACAGGGATTGTCGGAGGCAACATCCCACCCGCCGTCGGGGCCGCGATTGCCGAAAGATACAAAAAAACCGGTAAGGTCGTCATCTCCTTCTTCGGCGACGGCTCGACCAACACCGGCAGCTTCCACGAAGCAATGAACATGGCCTCGGTAATGGACGTTCCTCTCGTAGCCGTGATCGAAAACAACCTATACGGAATGAGCGTCCCGTTCTTCGGAAGCGATATCGAAGGAGCAGGATGCGCAAGCAACGTCGAGGACGTCGCCCAGCGGGCAGCCTCATACGACGTGCCCGCAATGATAGTAGACGGCCAGGACGTAGCAGCCGTATTCCTCGCAGTACGAAAGGCCACAGAATACGCAAGAGAAAATTCAAACATGATGATGGTAGAAGCAAAAACATACCGATATTATGGGCACTCAAGGTCCGATCCTCGGGCTTATCGCACTAAGGATGAGGAAAAGGCGTGGCGTGAGCGTGATCCGGCGTTGGTGCTGTCTAAGAAGCTGCTTGGCGAGAAGTTGGCTGATCAAGAGCAGTTGGATGCTATTCGTGACAAGGCGTTTGATACTATTGAGGCTTCTGTTCAGTTTGGTCTTGACAGTGCTTGGCCCGATCCTGCTGATCTTGCTCGGGATGTTTATGTTGAGGAGTCCAGCCCGGATTATCTGGTCGAAGGGGAAAAGGCTACGGCTGGGAAGGTTGCCGAGGCGACTTCGGTTTTTGAGCGGGAATTAGCTACCGGCAGCGGCGGCTCTAAGAAGGAGCGGTCCCAGGCTGCCCAGGCGATAGTTAAAGACAAATACGGCATGGATGTCGTTACGATGGGTCAGGCTGTGGCTGCGGCGCAGGCTGAGGAGCTTCGTCGCGATGAAAATGTGATCATCCTTGGTGAAGACGTTGGGCTATACGGCGGAGCTTACGGGGCGACAAAGGGTCTTGTTGACGAGTTCGGGGTCGACCGGGTCATCGATACCGCTATCTCGGAGGCGGCGATCACTGGTGCGGCGGTTGGTGCGGCTATTCGCGGACTTCGGCCCATCGCTGAGATCATGTATGTCGACTTTCTGCCGATCGCGATGGACCAGCTCATGCACAACGGGGCGTTTAACCGGTATATGTTCGGCGGACACGCCAAGGTGCCTATGGTCCTGCGGACCGAGGGCGGCGTCGGGCGGTGCATCGCGGCACATCATTCCAAGTCGTTAGAGGCGATGGTGATGCATGTTCCGGGTCTGTATGTTGTTATGCCGTCGACTCCTTATGACGCCAAGGGCCTTTTGCGGTCGGCGATCCAGAGCGACAATCCGGTGGTGTTTATCGAGCATAAGGCGACTTACGGTCAGATGGGCGCTGTGCCAGACGGCGATTATACGATCCCGTTAGGCGTTGCCGACATCAAACGCGAGGGTAAGGACGTAACGATCGCTACCTACAGCCGCATGACGATGTTCGCTCTCGAGGCGGCCAAGACGCTCCAGGACGATCACGGCATCAGTGCCGAGGTGATCGATCTGCGGACGCTTAAGCCGATGGATACCGCTGCGGTTGCCGAGTCGGTTCGCAAGACGGGCCGGCTGATAACGGTTAGCGAGGCATTCGGCCACTGCGGTGTTGCGTCGGAGATCACGCGGCAGGTGACCGAATACGAGTTTGACAACGGCCGGTGCGGGTTCGACTATCTTGACGCCAGGCCGATCAATCTTGCCGCTGCCGATGTTCCTCCGCCGATGAGCGAGCCTTTGGAGCTTGCGAGTATTCCCAGTTGCGATAAAATCGTTGCAGCGGCACGGTCGATGGTTTAGGATGAATCAAGAGGGACCGACGCCGAGAAAAGGTGTCTGACCCCTTTAATTTTATTGGAGCAAATTGTTATGGCGATAGAGGTTCGACTTCCACAATTGGGCCAGACGATGGAGGAAGGTACGATCGTAAACGCGTTGGTTAGCGAGGGCGATAAGGTATCCAAGGGCGATTGTCTGTTCGAGATCGAGACGGATAAGGCTACGTTGGAGATGGAATCTCCGGCTGAGGGTTTTGTCAAGAAGATACTCGTCGAGATTGGCGCTACGGTGCCCGTTAACACCGCTATACTCCTGCTTGGCGATAAGGACGAAGATGTTGAAGGCGATGTTGTTTCTTCCGCACCTTCTGAGTCTTCCGCTGCTTCTGCGCCGGAAAGTGCCGCTGCGACTGCTCCTCAGCCTGAGGCTCAGGCTACGGCTGCCGAATCTTCAACTTCGGCGAAGGTGGTCCGGCTCCCGCAATTAGGCCAGACGATGGAGGAAGGTACGATCGTAAACGTATTGGTCGCGGAAGGCGATAAGGTAGCCAAAGGCGACTGTCTCTTCGAGATCGAGACGGATAAGGCGACATTAGAGATGGAATCGCCCGCTGAGGGATATGTCAAAAAAGTCCTCGTCGAGGTCGGTGCGACGGTTCCTGTTAACGCCGCGATACTTGTCCTCGGCGACGAGGATGAGGAGGTCGATCAGGGCTTTATCGATTCGCTTGCGGGCGGAGGCGCAATCGCAGCTGGGCCGGAGCAGATTGCAGCTGGGGCGGCTGTCGGGGCGTCCGAGACATCTGGGCCGAAAAGTGGCAGTGCCGCTGGCGAAGGTGAGAGGATATTTGCTTCGCCGCGGGCCAGGATGTTGGCTGTTGAGTTGGGTGTCGATCTGGCGGCGGTTGCCGCTGCCGGCGACCGTATTGTCGCAGCGGACGTATTGAAGGCGGCTGAGGCGGGCGGAGTGGAAACCGGCAGCGGCATCGAGGACCAGAAGTACCGGTTGGGCCAGAAGGTTTCGGTCAGCCGATTGCAAAAGATCGTCGGCGAGCGGATGGTCCAGTCCAAACGCGAGATACCGTGCTTCTATCTGACGGTGCGGGCCGACGTTACCAAACTTGTCGAACTGCGTACGAAGATGAACAAGGCGGGCGGCGAGAAGGTCTCGTTCAATGATTTTATTATTCGGGCTGTGGCGCTGGGTCTTGAGAGGTATCCGGTGATGACCGGTCAGTTGGTCGGCGATCATATCCAGTTGGCCGCCGGCATCGATATCGGCCTGGCTATATCGGTCGACGATGGGCTGGTGGCTCCTCTGGTTAAGGATGCCCACAAAAAGAGCCTCGCCGAGATAGCCGCTTACGGCAAGGGTCTTGTTACGCGGGCGAGGAATAATAAGCTGTCGCTCGATGATCTCGAGGGCGGCTGTACAACTATAAGCAATCTTGGCGGGTTCGGGATCGATTCGTTCATACCGATCGTCGTGCCCGGCCAGGCGAGCATAATAGGCGTCGGCAGAATAAACGACACCTGCGTGCCCGTCGGCGGAAATATCATGGTTCACAAGATAATGAATATAACGCTGTCGGTCGATCATAAGGTAGTGAACGGAGCGGAAGCGGCACAGTTTCTCGATGCAGTCAAGAAGATGCTGGAGCATCCTGATACGCTTTGATTGTCCCGGCCACTCGCCACGGCGGAGCGAGTCGCAGCAGGGCAGAGGATATGATGTACGGGAACACATAAGCGCTGATGTGAAAATCGAATATCTTGCAAGTAATTTCGAATGTCGAATGGT
>DAOVVQ010000126.1 GCA_030637065.1 Planctomycetota bacterium | reverse complement strand
TTACGGTCCGTGGATATGGCTGGCGGGGAGCTATCCTCATCCGACAGGCGGCGACGAACAGCCGGAGAGCTTCGAGCCATTTCCCGACCTTCATTTTGACCGCTCGTCCGCTACGCAACAGCGGCTTACCTCGTACTGGTTCCGCAATGTTCAATTCTGCCCGACGGAGCTTATGCCCGGATTTATTACCCACCAGACGGCCCGCAAGGATGCCAGCGGCGATGTGCCCTATAGCAGCGATTTTAATATTCGGGACTGGGACTACTTAGGCTGGAAATTTTCGCTTATTTCTTCGGTTGCGACGGCTCCTTTTGCTCACTGCGTCGATATGATCCCAGCCCGCGATAAAGTCGAGCATGAGCTTTTCATGGCGGATGTCGAGACCCAACAATTTATGAAAGACTGGTTCGACTGGACCGACCGTAACGCCGGGATACTGAGGAACCTGCGGTCGATTATTGGGCCGCCGCGCATTGGCCGGGCCGATGGTACGGCTGCGATGGACGGCGATCACGGGTTTATCTTCCTGTTTAATCCGAATCATCGCAGGGTCGAGGCAAAGTTCAGGCTCGATACGAGTCTGGGTCTGACCGGTGGCGAGCGATTCGTTATCAGGCATCTTTATCCGGAAGAGGGTAAATTTATCGGGGCACCGGGCAGCGGTGTGTTTGAGTATGGCGATGAATGCTCCTTTATGATCGACGGCACCACAGCCTGGGTATTGGAAGTTGAGCCGGTTTCGGAAAAACTTTTGCCGCTGTTGTTTAATGTTCGCGGGGATGTGAAATACAGGGCTGGAAAGCTGGATATCAGTAATGTCCATGGAGAGATTGGAACTGTGGCGGACATTGAAGTTCTGTTGGCGAAAGGTCAAAAAGTAAAGCAGGTTTCGGTTAACGGGCGTCAGATTGCTTTCGAGCAGGACGGTGAGATCGTAACAGCTAAGTGTCGTTTTGCAGGCCGATATTTCGCTCACAATCAGGCGGTTACGACTTATGACCCTTCCTTCGACGGGAAAACCGTTCGGGCGAAGTTCAGCGTGCCTGCCCGCATCTTTGACCAGTTGCGTCAGCGGAAGAAGGCCTGGCCGATCGAATGGACGTCTGAGGACCTGGAGTGTACGTGGCTTGCGCCGGAGAGATTATTGTTGTACATACAGATCGCTGAGCCCGACATGAAGATGGAAGTGGGCATGAAACTTAATGGCAAGCCGGCGAAAGTAAAGAAGGCGTACAGTTCGCGAACACCCGGTCGGCTGCAGATGGGAAAGGGACACAATACATTTACGGGCTTTTATGCGGATGTGTCCGATTTGAAGCCCGGGCGTCAGTACGATCTGGAGGTAACGCTGCCTTCTTCTCTTAAGCCGG
Source organism: Planctomycetota bacterium (assembly GCA_030637065.1). Lineage (GTDB taxonomy): Bacteria > Planctomycetota > Phycisphaerae > Sedimentisphaerales > Anaerohalosphaeraceae > DAOVVQ01. The sequence goes on along the minus strand of DAOVVQ010000126.1, from coordinate 9,284 downwards.
GCCAGTTTCAGGGCATATTCTTTGAAAACGTCGAGACGGAATTTACAGACAAGATCGCTAATGACAATGGAGGCATCTAATGAGATGTTTGTTCGGGATGAATAACCGGTTCAAGGCAGTTGGAAGATCGAATGGAGCCGGTAACTTGGGGTAAGTGAAGGATTAATCATGAAACGCAGGGATTTTTTGAAGACGGTTGGGATGGCGCTGGCAGCGCCTTCGATATTAGCTGGGGCAGGCGGGGCAGAGACCGTTAGACGGCCTAATGTTGTTATTATCTTTGCCGATGATCTTGGGTACTCCGATATCGGCTGTTTCGGCGGCGAGATCGAAACGCCCAATCTTGATCGACTTGCGGGCAGTGGTGCGCGGCTTAGTCAGTTTTATAATGCGGGCCGCTGCTGTCCCGCCCGGGCGAGCCTGCTCACCGGGTTGTATCCGCACCAGGCGGGCATGGGCTTTATGGTTTACAGCAACTACGGCGACGGCTACCAGGGGTATCTCAATGACCGTTGTGTGACGTTGGGCGAGGTCCTCGGTTCCGCCGGTTATCAGACGATGATGGTTGGCAAGTGGCATACCGGGCACGTCCCTGAATCACGGCCTGAGGTTCGCGGGTTCGACCATTTCACCGGTATCTATCCTCACATCGACAGTTATTGGAAGGTTTTGCGAAATTGCGACATCTATCGCGACGGCGAGATGCTTATTGCCGCCGGCGAGGATCCGGTCAACCCTTATCACCCGGATGAGGAGTTTTATACGACGGATTTCTTTACCGATGCGGCGATGGATTATATAGATCAGGCTGGCAGGCGCGATGACAAGCCGTTTCTGCTGCATGTCTGCTACAATGCTCCGCATTTCCCCTTAGAGGCCCCCGATGATTTGATCGAGAAGTATCGGGGCCGTTATATGAAGGGGTGGGATGTACTTAAGCAGGAGAAATTAAAGCGAATGAAGGAGATGGGTCTGCTGCCGAAAAAGCAGATTTTGCCGCAGGAGAATACTTTCGTTACGCAGAGGACGCCGCAACTTCCGTTTAAGGATATGATAGACAGCGATCCGCTGCCCAAGTGGGATACGCTGCATCGGCGAGACCGCGAAGAGCTGGATTTCAGGCGGGCGATCTACGCCGCCCAGATCGACCGGCTGGACTTCAACGTCGGGCGGATCGTAAAGCATCTGGAAAAACGCGGCATTCTTGACGATACTCTTATTATGTTCTTTGCCGATAACGGCTGTTCGGGAGAAACGGATGTATTCGGCATGAACTGGCATACACACAAGCGGGCGAATTATCGTCAGTGGCGAAAGGCCGGCGGCTGGAGCATTTCACAGGGTCAATGCTGGGCGAACTACTCGAATACGCCGCTGAGAAAGTTCAAGCAGTATGTCCATGAAGGCGGGATCGCGTCGCCGTTTATCGCTCATTGGCCCAACGGCATCTCCGGGCGAGGGCAGATCGTAGGCGATCAGATTTTCCATCTTGTCGATATTATGCCGACGCTTTGTGAAATTGCCGGAGCGGAATATCCCAATGAATACAAGGGGAGGAAAATCACTTTGTCCCCCGGTATCAGCATGGTACCATACTGGAAAGGAAATGTAGATCGACCCGAAAATAGGACCCTGTACTGGCAGCACCTGAATCACTCCGCGATCCGCGAGGGTGACTGGAAACTTGTAACGTTAAATGACCGCGACCGGTCACGGTGGGAACTTTACGACCTGTCCGGCGACCGGAGCGAGACCAATGATGTAATTACCGACAATCCCGAGATCGCCCAAAGGTTGAAGGACAAATGGCACAAATGGGCTGAGGATGTAAGTGCGCTGCCGTTTCCGGAAGATCGCGAACTGATCGGCAAGAATCCTTTAAGCGACATAAACAAAAAATGAAAACGGATAAATTTACAGTGTATTTTGCGTTTGTCATGCTTGCCTTTGCTGGCTTGTGCCCGGCGAGTGGATGGAGCAACGATGCCCTTGAGAGCGGTTTGGATGGGGTTTATGTCAAAATGGATACGTGGCAGGAGACGATGTTAGCCTGTCGCGAGCAATGCCGCCCTCTTCTGGAGACGGAGGCTGAAAACCTTGGAAGCATCAAGGCTGGCCCGTGGCGTTCGGCGAAAACAGTTCAGGTAAAACACTTTTCGGACATTGCCTTTCCTAAGGATGCCGACAGGAGCACCTGGAGACTGCGGCGGGATATTGCTGACGAAAAAACTGTCTTTCTTAATGAAAACGGGCGGGGTGTTACGTATTTGTCGCGAACCATTGACGCCAGGGGCGATCTGGATCTGCCTGTGTATATAAACGCCAATAACGGGGTCAAGGTCTGGATTAACGGTGCGGAGGTTTTCGCGAAGGAGCAGATCGGTTTCAGGAGGCGATATCAGGTCACGGCCCGGCTCAGTCTCCGTCGCGGGAGAAACGAACTGGTTATCGCTCATTATAATAATAAGGGGCCCGGCGATATTCGTTTTTCGTTTCGGACGGATATCGTTTACCGGCTTTGGGAGCAGTTCGAGAGGGATTTTCCCGTGCAGTGGGACTGGATCGGTCAGGATGCCAGCGAGGATATCCGTGGGTGGTTCGGCGGCAGTGGGCTTGAACGCAAGATGATCAAGCGGGTATTAGAGGAATTAGGCGAAGAAGGAAAAGTGTTCAGGGAGCGGCTTAACAAACTTATCCGGTTGAAAACAAGCCCGGACAGTACCGGCTGGCTCGATCTTTATGTCGAAGCCTGCGAAATGCGCCGCAGCCGGCGATTGCAGCCTTTGCTCGATAAGTACCCGACGATAATCTTCACGAAACATCATAATCTCGGCGGCTCGCATTACGCCTATACCGAGGCCCAGTCCGACGCTCAGCGGGAGCGGAATTTCAGTCCCGGCGCCAGTTTGTGCCGGCTTGAGATGAACGGTATCTACGGTAAGACTCGCACGCTGCTGGATGACGCTGACGGTATTATTCGCGACCCGGATGTCTCGATGGACGCCGAAAAAATCCTCTTTTCATGGAAGAAGTCCGACAGGCAGGACGATTTTCATCTGTACGAAATGGATGCCGCCGCCAGCGGGGTTCGGCAGCTCACTTTCGGATTGGGTTTTGCCGATTACGAGGGGGCCTATCTGCCCGACGGCAATATCGTTTTCAGCTCGACGCGGTGTGTCCAGACGGTGGATTGCTTTTGGACCGAGGTCAGCAATATCTATACCTGCAACGGGGACGGCAAATATCTGCGACGGCTTGGCTTCGACCAGGTGCATACGAATTATCCGGCTGTGATGCCGGACGGGCGGGTGATCTATACGCGATGGGAGTATAATGACCGCGGGCACCTGATGGTTCAGCCGCTCTTCCAGATGAACCCCGATGGCACCGGGCAGACGGAATTTTATGGCAATAATTCATGGTTTCCGACGACGATCATGCACGCCCGCGGGATACCGGGTACCGAGAAGGTCCTGGCGATCGCCGGCGGCCATCACGCCCGACAGGCGGGAAAGCTGATCGTTATCGACCCGAAAAAAGGCAGGCAGGAGAACAGCGGCGTGCAATTAGTTGCGCCAGTGCGCGAGACGAAGGCCGAGCGGATCGACGCTTACGGCCAGTTCGGCGAGCAGTTTCAGTATCCTTACCCCGTTAGCGAAACGCAGTTCCTTGTGGCATACGAGCCGCTTGGCTGGTCGCGAAGCTGGTACGAAAAAAAAGAGCTTTTCAGCAGGGACACTTACGCCATGTCGGCAAAGGACGGCACGATCAAATTGGAGCGTCCGTTTTTGCTGTTTAAGATCTACCTGATGGATATCGATGGCAGGCGGGAGCTTTTGGCCGCTGACCCGGACATTTCGTGCAATCAGCCCGTCCCACTGGCAGCCAGGAATATACCCGTCCGGGCCAATACCGTCGATTACACCAAAGACAGCGGCGTCTTCTATCTAAAGGATATCTATGCCGGCCAGGGTCTGACGGGCGTTCGTCGTGGCACGATAAAAAAGCTCCGCGTCATCGCACTAAAATATCGTGCCGCCGGTATCGGGGCCAATAGCAATCGAGGTTCTTTCGCCGGTGCGCTTGTCAGTACGCCGATCGCCATCGCTAACGGGAGCTGGGATGTCAAGGTCGTTCTTGGCGACGCGAGGGTCTATGCCGACGGGTCGGCCTGCTTCGAGGTCCCTGCCCGGACGCCGGTATATTTTCAGGCCCTGGATGCAAAGGGGCGAAGCGTTCAGACGATGCGAAGCTGGTCGACGCTTCAGCCGGGCGAATATTTCTCGTGCATCGGATGCCACGAAGATAAGAATGAGACGCCCAAGACCACCGGCAAGCCAACCATGGCGATGCGGGCGGGCCCAAAGCCGTTAGAAGAATTTTACGGCCCAGCCAGGGGATTTAGCTACCCCAGGGAGATCCAGCCGATCCTGGACAGGCACTGTATCGCCTGCCACGACGATCGAAGCGACGTAATAGCTCTGGTGGCAAAGGCGAATAAGGTTGACCCGCCCCGGATACAGGAACGAAACGAGGGCCATGACGGGGCGTTTAGTTTGTTAGGGACGCTCAATGCCGAGTACAGCTCGGGCAGAGCATGGAGCGATTCGTATCTGATGCTGACACACGCGTATAACAACGCAGGCGACCGTCCCCATCTCAAGGGCACCTGGGATAATGAGATCGTCAACTGGGTCAGCCCCCAGTCGGCCCCGTCGATGATCCCGCCATACTACAAGGGCTCTACGTCCAGCCGGCTGCTCGATCTCTTAGAACGCGGCCACGAGGGCGTCAGGCTAAGCCATGAGGAACTGGAAAAGATCTCCTGCTGGATCGACCTGCTGGTTCCGTATTGCGGCGATTACACCGAGGCCAACGTATGGGCCGACGAGGGGATGGCCGGTGCAAACAACTGGTTTGCGCGGGATAAGTTCTCTCCGCGGGACCCGGCTAAGCGCTATGACCATTTTCTCGAAAAGCGAAAACAGATGGAGAGAATAGAACAAAAAAATATCGAGGCTTTACTTACAAAACCATAGAAGGCGGATGTTTTCACGCCGGATCGACCGGATAAACGAGCGGGAACGGGGCCCGGTGCGGATCGTTGACATTAGAGCCTCCGGGCCGTATAATCGGCACTCGATCGAAATAGTGTATCTTTTTTTGCTTGAGGGATGAGCTATGACAGACAGACCAGCGGCGATAATTACCGGGGCCTCCAGAGGGATAGGCCGGGCGATCGCGATATCTCTCGGCGCCGGCGGCTGGGATGTGGTCGTTAATTACCGCTCCGATGAGGCGAGCGCCAAGGGCACCCAGCGGCAGATCGAGGACCTTGGCGGGGCATGCCGGATATTTCGCGCCGATATCAGCGTAGCCGGCGACCGCCGCAGGCTTGTGGATTTCGCAAAAGACAGTTTCGCAAGATGCGACATGCTGGTCAACAATGCCGGCGTTGCTCCGACGAATCGGGCCGACCTGCTCGAAGCCACCGAGGAGAGCTTCGACCGCGTAATGGGCATCAATCTCAAGGGCCCCTACTTTCTCACGCAACTGGTCGCTAACTGGATGATCGAGCAGGTAAAGACCGCCTGCGACAGGAAATTCCGCATCGTCAATATCGGCTCGATATCGGGCTATACCTCCAGCCCGGGCCGGGGCGAGTACTGCGTGAGCAAGGCGGCCATGACGATGATGACGCGGCTTTATGCCGACCGGCTGGCCGAGTTCGGGATCGGCGTCTTCGAGATCAGGCCCGGCATTATAGAAACGGATATGACCGCTGCGGTGAAGGAAAAATACGACAAGCTGATAGCCGACGGACTAACCCCGATAAAGAGGTGGGGCCGGGGCGAAGACGTTGCCCAGGCCACCCTCGCTATTGCGGAAGGCAGGCTCGATTTTTCGACCGGACAGATCATTGACGTCGACGGCGGTTTTCATCTTCGCAGGCTTTGAGGTCCCAAAATGCCCGACACCATCACAATAGCCCATCAGAACATCACGATGCATCGATACGGCACCGTGATCGTCGGCGCCGGCGCCGCGGGTATGAACTGTGCCAAAAAACTCTACGAGTATTTAGAGCAAAACGGCGTCGATAGCCCGCAGGACAAGATCGCGGTCGTCACCGCGGGCGTCTCTCTCGGGGCGTCGAGGATGAGCGGCTCGGATAAGCAGACCTATTACAAGATCGGGACCAGTCCCGACATTGCCGACAGCGCCGAAAGTTTCGCCCGGAGCCTCACCGCAGCCGGGTGCTGCCACGGCGACCTGGCAATGGCTGAGGCGGTCGGTTCGCTCAGTGCAGTTTACAACCTCGTCGAGGCCGGCGTCCCGGGCCCGACCTATTCGATCGGGACCTATATCGGCTATAAGACCGACCACGACCCGTATGAAAGGGCGACCTCAGCGGGGCCGCGTACGAGCAGGTTCATGGCCGAATGTCTCGAAAAGATCGTCCGGGGATATTCGATCCCCATCTTCAACCGGCGCGAGATCGCCGAACTTTTGACGACCGGCTCAGGCGACGACAAGAGGATCGTCGGCGTTATAACTTTGCACAGAAAAAACCTGGACCGCGAAAACTACGCCATAAATATATTCTACTGCGACAACCTCGTATTGGCCGCCGGCGGCCCGGGCGCACTGTACAAGACCAGCGTATATCCGCTCGGCCAGACCGGGATACACGGCATCGCCTTCAAGGCCGGACTGGCCGCGGAGAACCTCACCGAATCGCAGTTCGGCCTGGCAAGCACGCAGTTTCGCTGGAATGTCTCCGGGACGTATATGCAGGTTGTCCCGCGAATTTACAGCACTGACGCAGGCGGCGGCAATCCGCGTGAGTTCCTGACGGATTTCTTCCCGACGATGAGCAGTATGGCGACGAATATCTTTCTCAAGGGTTACCAGTGGCCCCTCGACCCGCAGCGAATCGAGAATTTCCAGTCCTCGCTGATCGACATCGCCGTCTCCAACGAGACGCAAAAAGGCCGCCGCGTCTTCATGGACTTTCTGCAAAACCCCCTCGGCAACGAGACCATGGCCCCCTTTAGCCTGGACGATCTGGGCGATGAGGCCCGGGTTTATCTGCAAGCCGCCGGGGCCACGCAGAGACTGCCCATCGAGCGGCTCGAACTGATGAACCCCCCTGCCATCGAGGTCTACAAACAGCACAATATCGACCTGCACTCCCAGCCGCTGGAGATCGCCGTCTGCGCCCAGCACAACAACGGAGGTTTTGCCGTCGACAAATGGTGGCAGTCGAATATCACCCGGACGTTCGTCATCGGCGAGATGGCTGGCACGCACGGCGTTAAGAGGCCCGGCGGCTCGGCCCTGAACGCAGGACAGGTCGGCGCCCAGAGGGCAGCGATGTTCATCGCCAACAGCGGCACCTGCCAGACAAGCCGGGACCATTGCGATCGCCCAGAGGTCCGCTCGCAGATCCAGTCGTTGATCGACAGGCTCGACGCCTTGAGATCGGGCGACTCGAAGCTAAAACCCGCTGAGGCGATCTCCCAAATACAGCAGACAATGACAACCCACGCCGGGCACTTGCGAAAAGCGGAAACAATCGAAAACGCCCTTTCCGAGGCACAAGCACTCTACAATGACATCTGTGATGCGGGTCTTAAGATAGAAGACGCCGCCGGCATAATTGCCGCCATCCAGGCCGAACACCTGGCCTTGGCAAGCGTCGCATATATCACGGCGATACGCGACGCACTGAGATCGGGCGCCGGATCGAGAGGCTCTCACCTGGTCTGCGCCGGCGATGGCATAGAAATCCACCCTGACATAACCGATCCCGACACAAAACAGCCGCTAAGATTCAAACCGGAAAACGAAGAATTAAGAGACGTCATCCTCAGCACAAAAAAGGACGAAACCGCCAAAGCCTCATTCACCAGCCAAACCGTCAAACCAAGACCCGCCCCAGCCGACAAAAAACCATTCGAGTCCGCATGGGCCGACCATAGAAGAGGAAAAATATACCAATAAACCCCCTGCCGGCCGGGACCGAAAATATATCGAGAAAGTGTAACGCATGAGCGAAAATATCAGTCAGAGCAAATGGAAATTCAACCTCGGCTCCGTAGAGGATTTCAAAGAACTCTCCGCGAGCCTTAACGCACAGATCGACGCCATCGAAGATGTATCGATCCTTGCTCAGCCAGTCGAGGCAGGCGGTCTTGTCATACCCAATTCGCTTGCGGTTCATCCGATGGAAGGCTGTGACGGCGACAGCCGGGGCAGACCCGGCGATCTGACGCGTCGCAGATACGACCGTTTTGTCAGGGGCGGAGCGGGGCTAATATGGGCCGAGGCGATCGCGGTCGTTCCCGAGGCGAGGGCTAATCCAAGGCAGCTTTGGCTTCACGAAGGAAGCAGGGACGCTTTCGCCTCGATGGTAACAGACATGAGGCTCGCGGCGAAGCAAAGCATGGGCCCCGGACACAAACCCGTCATCGTCGCCCAGCTTACGCACTCGGGAAGATACAGCAAGCCCAAAGGCATCTCGAAACCGATAATACCCCAAAGAGACCCATATCGAGACCCCCTTATCCCGGAGGCGGTGCCAAGCTTAGATCGCGCAAGCAGGATCGCCGCCGATCATACACTGATCACAGACGAGCAACTCGATGAACTGCAAAATTCTTATGTAAACGCCGCCCGGCTCGCCTTCGACGCGGGATTTGACGCAGTGGACATCAAAAGCTGCCACGGCTACCTCATCAACGAGCTTTTGGCGAGCAGGAACAGGCAGGGAAAATACGGCGGCTCATTCGAGAACCGTACACGTTTTGTGCTCGAAGTCATCGAAAAGATCCACAAAAAACTCGGCAAAGACAAGCAGGTCGTAACAAGGCTCGGTTTTTATGACGCGATCCCCTACCCATACGGCTGGGGCGTCGACGAGAAGGATCACACCAAACCGGACCTGACGGAGCCGAAAAAACTCGTCAGCCTCCTGATGCAGCGCGGCGTAAGGCTGATAAACTTTACTATCGCCAATCCATATTACAATCCGCACGTCGGTCGGCCTTTCAACCAGGCGATCGTAGGCGCATACAATGAGCCCGAGCACCCTCTCAGAGGCGTCAAAAGATTGATAGATATCGCTGGCGATGTGCAGAAGGAATTCGGCGAGTTGGCGTTAGTCGGCACCGGTTACAGTTGGCTGAGACATCTCATGGGAAATGTCGGCGCCGCGGCGAAAAGCAACGGGCTGATAACGATAATCGGCGGCGGCAGAATGTCGTTTGCCTATCCCGATT
>DAOVVQ010000356.1 GCA_030637065.1 Planctomycetota bacterium | reverse complement strand
CGATGATGAAACCAGTAAGTATCGATATCCGGCCCGAACTCCTTCTCAACCCTGCCCGTGAAAGGATCGCGGCCCGTAAACACACCCGAATCCCTGCCGTTAGCGATAGCGCCCGCCCAGACCAGACCGTCGATCACCAGCAGATCCTCCGGCGAATTATGCCCCGAAGGAGGATGCTCATCTGTCCACAGCGTCCTGCCGTCATCGATGGCAACCGAACTCATCGCCCGATCGCCGCCCGAAAACAAAACCGCATCGTCAGCTAAAACCAGCGTCGCACCAAAATTCGTCGGGACCGTCGGCTTGCGGGTGATCTCGCCCGAAGCCCACATCTCCTCGCCGCTGTCGCGATCCAAACGCACCACACGCTCGCCATCGTGAAAAAACACACCCCTGCCGTCCGCCGCTAACGTAAGCGGCACAACACTGTGGCTCGCTTCCCAAAGCACCTCGCCCGTCGACGCGTCGACCGCCATGATCCGCCGCTCGCGCTCGTCCCACGTACAAACCTCAGCAAGATGATTCCGCTCTTTATGCATACACAGATGCTCGACCTCATATTCGGCATACAAGATCGGCTCACCGGTCGCCAGAATAAACAGCGTACCATCAAAAGCGATCACCTCCTCGGTCGCCTCACTCTCTTCGCACGTCCAGATAATCTTACCCGTCGCCGCGTCCAACGCAACCAGCGGAACCTCATGCCCCAGCGTCGCATAAACCACATCGCCAACCGCCACCAACCGACGCGGAAGCTGAGCATGACCGGTCTTATAAGGCCAAAGATGCGTATGCCACGTAGGTATCGGCTGTTTCCACAGCACCACGCCGTTAAACGCATCCCGCGCGATCAGATAGCGCTCCGGCGGCAACTGGATCGACTCTAACGGACCCTCGTCGAAAATATAAAACACCCGCCCGTTCGACGAAACCAAAGCGCTCATACTCGCCATCCGGTCATGATGACGCGACCACCGCGGGCTGCCAACCCACTGAACATGCCGCGGAGGAGCAACCAACTTATCATGGGCAACCGCGTTATTACTCGAATCGTGCAGATAGTGCGTCCACTCGTCGATCTCATCGGGACGCGGCTTAACCGTAACCGTCAGCTCGCCATCCGCCCGGATATAGGCCTTGCCCTCCGGACAAAGCACACGCATCACCTCGCTCATAGGCACATCGCCAAGCCCTTCGCTGACGACCAGGTTGACCATATTATCCGCATAAGGCAGCCGGGCCCCGTCAAACAGAGCCACCGAAACCGGACCGTAGACACCGCGTTTCCCAATATAGGCCCGCGCCTCGCTGATATTCCCGGCGCTCGTATCGATGCCGTGAACAATATACCGATCATTAACCCGCATCGCAGCCGTCAACTCCCCGCTGCCGCAGCCAACATGCACAACAAGCCCGCCGCGAACCCCCGTAACATTGACGATCTCACCAGCCAGACGACCGGAGCTATCGACCCCAAGACCAAAACAAACCCCACCAAAAACCAAAACCGAAAACAACACCGCCCGTGCAAATAGACCCGTCCGCATACCAATACTCCTAACTATTCTAAGAAATGTAGTCAAAAAACCCGGCAACCACCTGTCTCGCCGTAGCCTTGGCGAAGGTGGAAGCCGTCCCAGCCGGAGATTAAACCAACCAAAGACCAAATAAAAACAAATCAAGACCCATAAACCTCGACACAAAGCGTTCATTCTACCAAAACAATAGAAAATCGTAAATAGTAATTCGTAAATCCCAACGCCCCACCCGCAAAACATTTAACCCCCGGACGTGTCCGGGGGTTGCTGTTAGCAAACCTGTTTAGCAACATCTAAGAGCACACTTCCCCCTTCTTCACCATCTACTAACCATTATCTACAATCTCGCGCCAAAGCCACGCACCTGACTAACTCCGCTCTTTAGAGCGGAGATACCCCACGCACCAAACCCAAAAAGGGCTTTAGCCCTGCAACAAAACATCCAAACAAACCCCCTCAATAGAAAATCGCAAAAGCCTGCCCTGACCAAAGCCGAACCGGAAATACATACTTTTTGCCCTGAAAGGGCTACATAAGTTCAGCCCAGGGTAAGCGAAGCGCCACCCTGGGTAAAAGAACACCCCCCAAAAAATCAACCCTGTAAGAGCCTGCCCTGAGCGAAGCCGAACGGGGTTGCTTAAATCCCTTCCAACCAAATTGCCAAATGCCATGCAACGCCGGGTGGCAGCGCGTTTGCGCAGCAAACCGATGCCTAAAAAAAAGAAAAATTCCACAGCCCCAACGGGGCGAAAACAATAAAGCCCAGGGCAACGCCCTGGGAAAAACATCGCAAAAAAAACATAAGCCCTGAAGGGGCGAAACAACACCATCACGCCACAAACCCACACCCCATTGTCATTCCCGACCCCGATCGGGGTCGGGAATCCAGAAATAAAACAACGCCGCAAAGCGGCCTCCAAACCGGTTAGCCTCCAGCTCTGCTGGGGGTCAAAAAAACAAAACGACGCCGAGCCCAGCCTCGCTGTTTTGAGCATTGTGAT
>DAOVVQ010000238.1 GCA_030637065.1 Planctomycetota bacterium | reverse complement strand
GGCAAGCGTTATAAGCTCAAGTTAGCCGGTGTGCGGACTGCGGTCTGGCTTCGTGATGTCGTTACGGTTCTGGATGCCTCGGAACTAACAACAGATTCCAATCGTCAGCAGATCGAGCGGCATGATGTCGCCGAGTGCATTTTGGAGACGCTAAAGCCCGTTGCGTGCGACGTTTCGACTAAGATCGCCGAGACGGGCCGGTTCGTGATCATCGATAAGTACGAGATCGCCGGCGGCGGGGTGGTGCTTGACACGATCGATACCGCGACAAGCCGGATCGTCGAGCATGTTCAGCAGCGTGAAAAGAGCTGGGACCGAAGCGGGATAACGGCGGATATGCGCAAGGGGCGGTACAATCAGAGTTCGACGCTGGTTCTGCTCTGCGGTGCTGTCGGGGCCGGCAAGAAGCGGCTGGCCAAGGCGCTCGAAGAGGACCTCTTCGGCAGCGGGCGGCATGTTTATTATCTCGGGCTCTCCGACACCCTGCTCGATACCGGCGCCGACTCCAGCGATATCGGCCACCGTGACGAATATATCAAGCAGTTAGGCGAAATATCGCATCTGTTTACCGATGCGGGGATGATCCTGATTACGACGATCAGCGATCTGGATGACTATGAGCTTGAGATGCTAAACACGCTCAATCAGCCCAACGACTGTCTTGTGATCAATATCGGTGTCAACGAATTTACGCGCAGTAAGGTTGCCCTTCAGGTCGACAATCTCAAGGTCCAGTCTCTGGCGGTTGCCCGCATCAAGCAGTTGCTCATGGCGAAGAATTATCTTGTGGAGTATTATCTGTGAGCGGGTTAATACCAATCCCATTAAAAAAATGCGCGTCAGCCCGTCAGCAAGGGTGGCAGCGTGTTTGCGCAGCAAACCGATGGGCGTTTACACACCGGCGCCCACCATTGTTTTGGCATTAAAGAAAGGTTTCAGCGATGAAGGCTGACACAAAAGCGATACACAGCGGGTTTAAGTTCGACAGTGCGACGAACAGCACTGCGGTCCCGATATACCAGACGGCTGCGTATACGTATCCGACGGCGAAGGAGCTTGCGGATATCTTTGGCTGCAGGTCGGGTGGATATATCTATTCGCGGATAGCGAACCCGACGAACTATGCTTTGGAGCGGCGGATCGCTGACCTTGAGGGGGGTGTCGGCTGTGTTGCGACGTCGAGCGGGATGGGGGCGATCTGTGCGGTTGCGATGGGGCTCCTGAGAAGCGGCGACGAGATCGTCTCAGCCGCCGGGATATTCGGCGGGACGGTTTCCCTGTTTACGCGTACGCTTTCGCGATTCGGGGTAGAGACCAGGCTGGTCGATGCTGCCGAGACCGGGCAGTTCAAGGATGCGGTAAGCGACAAGACCAGGCTTATCTTTGTCGAGACGATCGGCAATCCCGGGATGGATGTCCCGGATATACCTGCGATATCGAAGATCGCCAAGGATGCCAATATTCCGCTGGTGGTCGATAATACGGTAACTACGCCGGCCCTGATCCAGCCTAAGGAGTTCGGCGCCGATATCGTTGTTCATTCGACGACGAAATATATCAACGGTCACGGCACCGCGATCGGCGGGGCAATCGTCGACTGCGGAACATATAAGTGGTCCGAGGGTGTCTTTGACGATATTAAGAAGCTTGCCGACAGGGCGGGCCCGTTTGCGTTTTTGGGCTATTTGCTGTCTGTGGTTTATCGGGATATCGGGGTCTGTGCGGCGCCGATGAATTCGTTCCTGATGCTGCAGGGTCTTGAGACGCTTTCGGTGCGGATGGATAAGCATTGCAGCAATGCGGCGAAGCTGGCCAGGCTGCTAAGCGGCGACAAAAGGGTCGGCTGGGTGAACTATCCGGGTCTGAAGGATAGCGAATTCTGCGACAGGGCCGGTGAACTCTTCGGTGGTCGTGGCGGCGGTCTTTTGACCTTCGGCCTTGGCGACAAAGGGCGCGCGTTTAAGTTTATCGATTCGCTGAAATTAGCCAAAAATGCGGCCAATCTCGGCGATGCCAAGACGTTGGTGATCCACCCGGCGTCGACGATCTTTCACGAATTCAGCGGCGACGAGCAGGCTAAGATGGGTGTCGGCGAAGATATGGTGCGGGTCTCTGTTGGGATCGAGGATTTCGACGATATCCGGGACGATTTTGAGCAGGCAATAGAAAAGGCTTTTCAGGAGTAAGAAATGAAGCTGGTTGTAAACGGCAGTGAGGTCGAAACGAAAGATGGCTTGACGGTGAGCGAGCTTCTCGTCGAGCAGAATGTCAAGATGCCGGAGATGGTGTCGGTCGAGGTCGACGGTCAGATCGTTCCGCGTGAGGATTTTGACGCTACGGCTCTGAAAGACGGCGGCAAGGTCGAGTTCCTCTATTTCATGGGAGGCGGCGGTGGACTTAACTGACCAACAGATCGAGCGTTACAGCCGGCACATCATCTTAGAGCAGATCGGCGGGACGGGCCAGGCGAAGCTGCTTGACTCGAAGGTGCTCATCGTCGGTGCAGGCGGGCTGGGTTCTCCCGCGGGTCTGTACCTTGCAGCGGCGGGCGTCGGGACGATAGGCATTATCGACGCCGACACAGTCGACATGACGAACCTCCAGCGGCAGATCATTCACCACACAGCCGACCTGAACGTAAATAAGGTCGATTCCGCAAGGGCGAAGATGGAGGCGATAAACCCGGATGTGACGGTTAAGACCTACCATACGTGGGCGAAGGCTGACAATATCCGCGAGATTATCCGGGATTATGATTTCGTCATTGACGGGACGGATAATTTTCCTGCGAAGTTTTTGATCAACGACGCGTGCTATTTCGAGCGAAAGGCGTTTTCTCACGCCGGTATCCTGCGGTTCGACGGGCAGTTGATAACGATTTTGCCCGGCGAGACGACGTGCTATCGCTGCATATTCGAAACTCCGCCTCCGGCCAACGCGGTGCCATCGTGCTCGCAGGCGGGTGTGCTTGGCGTTCTGGCCGGCGTGATCGGGTCTTTGCAGGCGACCGAGGCGGTAAAGTATGTGTTGGGGATCGGCGAGCTGCTGACTGGCGTGCTGCTGACGTATAATGCTTTGACGATGCAGTTTCGCAGGATAAATTTAAACCGCAATCCGAATTGTGTTCTTTGCGGCGATAGCCCGAAGATTACGGAACTGAAAGACGAAGAGCAGCCGGTCTGCGATTTGAAGAAGGACTGACGATGCAGCAGTTACAAATGCCGCAGGCAATATTTGACCGGATGCTGGCCCAGGCTAAGCAGGCGGTGCCGTTGGAGGCGTGCGGTATCCTTGCCGGCAGGTTGCCCTCCGGCGATGAAGGCGGCGGCTGCGTGGAAAAGTTTTATGAGATGACCAACGCGGACAAAAGTGCCGTTCATTTTACGATGGTCCCGGAAGAACAGTTTAAGGTTGCCAGGGATATTCGGGCGTGCGGGCTGGAGATGATGGCGGTTTATCACAGCCATCCGGCGACGCCGGCGCGGTTTTCGCAGGAGGATATGCGGCTGGCGGTTACGCCGGGCGTGATGTATATGATTTTGTCGCTCGCCGAGGCGTTCGCGCCGGTGCTGAAGTCCTTTAGCGTCGAAGAGGGCGCGGCAAGCGAAGTGCAAATACAGATTGTGAAAGGATGAAGATGGATTCGGATAATAAGTCGGCATGGACCGAGGCGGATATAATGCATATTCCCCAGTCCGTGCGGAAGGACGTTTCAGGCTATCGGGCGAACGTGGAAAAATATGTGCGCGGTGAGACGAACCCGGTCTTGTTCCGCGGGTATCGCGTCCCGATGGGTATCTATGAACAGCGAAAGAGCGGTGACTTTATGGTCAGGATTCGTATCGGGGCGGGCGTTGTTTTGAGCGGCCAGTTGGAACGTATTTCCGAGCTTAGCAAAAAGTTCGGCGACGGTGTGCTGCACGTAACGACCCGGCAGGATATTCAGATCCATGAGGTTGCGATCGAAAATACCCCGGATGTGTTAGAGGGTCTGCTGGCGGCCGGGTTGACCGCTCGCGGCGGCGGCGGCAATACCGTGCGTAATGTTACAGCCTGCCCGCGGGCCGGTGTGTGCGCCGAAGAGGTGTTCGATGTTTTGCCGCACTCGATGGCGACGGCGGAATTTCTCCTGCAGGATGCCGGTTCGTTTAATCTGCCGCGGAAGTACAAGATCGTGTTTTCCGGCTGTTCGTCGGACTGTGCTCTTGCATCGGTGGCGGATGTTGGGTTCTTTGCACACATCCGGGATGGCAGAAAAGGTTTCAGCGTCTATGCCGGCGGCGGTTTGGGGCCGAACGCTACGGTTGGGGTCAAGATCGAGGACTTTATCGAGGCTGGTGAGATATTCGAGGTCGCAGAGGCGGTCAAGCAGCTCTTCGATAAGCACGGCGATAGGGCCAATCGAAGCAGGGCGAGGCTGAGGTATGTTCTTGGCCGCGTTGGCGAAGAGGAGTTCGTTAAGCTCTACCGGGCCGAGCGTGAGGCGCTTAAGGCCAGCGGGCTGACGTTCGAGGTTCCTGAGATTCGCGACGGTATCGAAGCCTCAGCGGGGGATGAAGATCAAGGCAGCCTCCCGGCTCCGCATCGCAATGTTACCGCTGATAAGGTGGACGGACGGTTTACGGTGCGGCTTAGGCTGACGCACGGCGATGTCAGTGCGGATGACCTTGCAAAGATCGCCGATATTGCCCGGCGGTATGGGGTTGGTGCGGTCAGGACGACGCAGAAGCAGGATCTACTGATAAGCGATGTCGGCGGCAGCGATGTTGAAAAGGTTATCGCCGAGCTTAAGGGTCTTAGCAGCGATGTTTCGGGCGATTCGCTGCCGAAGATCGTCGCATGTACCGGTGCGGCGACGTGCAAACTGGGACTGTGCCTTTCTCGCGGCCTGTCGGATGCGATTTCGACAAAGCTTGGCGAAACCGAGATGTCGCCGGAGGGGATCGATGAGATTATAAGGATCAGCGGGTGCCCGAATTCGTGCGGTCATCATTATGTAGCGACCATCGGTTTTCAGGGTCGCGTAAAGCGTGTCGACGGCAGGCTTATGCCGTGTTATGATGTGTTTGCAGAGGCCAGGATGCACGAAGGCGATTCGCAGCTCGCCGAGCGGGTCGGGTATGTGCCCGCCAGAAGGATCCCGGAGATGGTCGCCGAGGCGCTCAAGACCGGAAAGACGAACAAGGAGCAGTTGAGGGAGCTTGCCGCGAAATATGGCGATCTGTCCGCGGTGGAAGTGACCGAGGATTACTATCGCGACTACGGTGCGAAAGAGGCGTTTTCGTTGGCTGGTCGCGGGCCCGGCGAGTGCGGGGCCAGCGTGATGGATGTCGGCAGGGTCGATATCGACCAGGCCGCAGATGCGATCAAGACGGCGAAAGAGGCTGCCGGCGCCCTTCGCAGGAGCGAGGCGCTCTACAGTGCGATAATTGCCTCTTCGCGGGCGCTGATGATCGTCTATGGCCTCGAGTCCAAGAAGGACCGTGAGGTTTTTGCGGCGTTCAGCGAGCATCTAATCGGGCCCGGCTGGGTGAAGAAGAGCAGCCAGGATATAATCGATGCCGCGGTCGAGTGGCGTATGGGCGACCGCGAATCGATCGGAGATATGCTAAGCCAGGTCGAAGAATTGGCTGATCGGGTAGCGGAGCTTTTCCGTTCGCTCGATGCTCGTCTTAAGTTCAGGATCAGCCCGATCGAACAAGTCGCCGGTGCAGATGAGGGCGACAAGACGCATAAGGTCGATCTGCTGGGTGTCGCGTGCCCGCTTAATTTTGTCAAGGCCAAGCTGGCGTTGGAAAAGGTCGACGTTGGCGAGGTTCTTGAGGTATTGCTCGATGACGGTGAGCCGGTTCAGAATGTGCCGGACAGCTTTGCCGGGCAGGGCCATGAGGTTGTTGCGATCGATAAAGTCGACGACCATTTCGCGGTTAAGGTTCGTCGTAAACAATAGAGGTTTATTGAAGTGGGTTCCCTGAAAAACAGGGCATATCCCAATGCCGGGGTTGTTTTTGTTCCAAAAACAACGACCATAGCAAGGGTGTCATAG
>DAOVVQ010000161.1 GCA_030637065.1 Planctomycetota bacterium | reverse complement strand
GGCAAGAACCTCGTGGTCATGATGCTCAAGGGGGCTGGCTTCGAGATCACCGATCTCGGCACCGACGTGACAACTGACGAATTCCTCGCCAAAGCCAAAGAGACCGGGGCCCAGGTAGTGGGGCTAAGCTCGCTGCTGACGACCACGATGCCCGCGATGGAACAGACCGTCAAGATTTTCAAAGAGCAAGGCCTCTCAGCAAAGATAATCGTCGGCGGTGCGCCCGTAACCCAGGCCTATTGCGACAAGATCGGGGCCGACGGCTACGCCCAGGACGCAGCAAGCGCAGTAGACCTGGCAAAAAGCCTCCTGTAAGCAGTCGATCCGGCAAAGAGCCTCCTATAAATAGCACTCCCCTAACCCGAAAAAACCGTGAAAATACGGCATTTTTCCCAATTTCCGGCATCGGGACACCTGGTATTGCGGGAAAATTGCAGAATTTAGTTGATTTTCAGCCCGCAACAAACGATAATGGACTTGACGAACTATAATAACGGTCCGCACTACGGCAATGGTCCGAACTATGACAACGGTCAAGAATCCAATTTTAAATCAGTTATTCGACGAGTTGAGGTTCGCGCCTCGGGAGCAGAGGACCAGGCAGTTAGAGGCTGCTGAGCAGCTTTTGGGTATCATTGAGGGCGATAAGGAGTACCCGTTCGAGTTTGTCTGCTTTCGCATCACTGACTACCGGCTCAATACCGCCATCGAGCAGGAGGTTATAAGGGGCGACGAACTGGCTGGGGATCTTGAGGCGTTTATCCGGCAGTTGAGCGGCCAGTTGGCCTTGCCCGCTGCCGATCAGCCGGAAGAGATCTATACCGTCCAGCAGTTGACCCGCCGGTTTTGCGTTTCCAAAAAGACCATCAGCCGATGGCAGAACAGGGGCCTGCGGGGATGGATCTATCTCTTCGCAGACGGCAGGAAGCGGTTGGGCTTTCGCCACTCTGCGGTCGAACGCTTTACCCGGGCCAATCACGACAAGACCGCCCAGGCAGCGGAGTTTACGCAGCTCAATCGCCGGGAAAAGGACCGGATCATCGATCTGGCAGCAGCCCTTGTCGAAACGAGCCGAACAAGGCAAAGTCGCCATCAGGTCATCAGGGAGATCGCCGCTGAGACTGGCAGGGCTGTCGAGACCATTCGCTATACACTGAGGAACTACGAAAGGGCCAATCCCGACAGGCGGATATTTCATAAGCCGGCTGGGGTTGTCTCGCCGAGAGATGCGGCGCAGGTCTATAAGCTCTACAACAAAGGGGCGGGGATAAAGGACCTGATGGACAAATTCAATCGGAGCAGAAGCTCGATCTACCGAATCATAAATGTCAGGCGGGCGAAGGAGCTGCTGTCTAAGAAAATCGAATATGTTGACAGTAGCGAGTTTTTGACCGACGGTGTGCAGGCGGAGATATTGCCCGAAGGACAGCACGTCTCGGGATCGACCAGGGGCAAGAGCGCAGGCGGGCTGCTCAACCGCGAGCAGGAGATAGAGCTTTTTCGCCGGTACAATTATCTGAAGTACTTAGCCTGTCTTGAGCGGGCGAAGATCAGGCCGAACTATCAGAGCAGGCAACTGAAACTGGTCGAGGAATATATTGCCGGCAGCGAGGAAGTCAAAAAGACGATCATCGAGTCGAATCTGCGGCTGGTCATCAGCATTGCCAGCAAGCACCTTGCCACGGGCGCCGGGCTGAGCGATCTTATCAGTGAGGGCAATTTTTCGCTGATGCGGGCAGTTGAAAAGTTCGACTATACGCGGGGCTACCGTTTCAGCACCTACGCGACATGGGCGATAGCGAAGGACTTTGCCCGCAGGATACCCGCTGAGGCCGCCCGGCCCGACAGGGGAGCGTCGGCGGATCTGTCGAATATCCAGCAGGACTGGCGGCTGCCGGATATTACCGACTTTGCAGCGATCGAGCGGGCACATCGCAGCCTCGAACACGTGATAAAGGACAACCTCACCGAGCGCGAGCAGTTCATCGTCCGCAACCACTTCGCCCTGGACGGCGGGCCGATAAAGCGAAAGGGCAAGTCGCTAAAGCAGATCGGCGACGAACTGAACCTCAGCAAAGAAAGGGTCCGCCAGATAGAACTCGAAGCACTGCAGAAATTGCGTCACAACCTAAGCCCGGAAGAATTCGACCTGCTGACAGGGTGATGATTTGAGGAGAAACACTAAATTCTAATATCTAAATGCTAAACAAGCCCGAAATCCTAATGCCAAAAATACAAAACAAAATAGTAACCACGGATTGCACGGATTTACACGGATTTTTCTTACCATGAAGAGCATGAAGTTATTGAAGATGTGTGGTGCGAAGAATCGCACCCTACGTGACTTAGCTCACGCTGAGAACTATTCGTTGTCTTCTTCTTCATCGCACAGGTTTTTTGGCCAGATCAGGATGTCGTCGGTTCCAGTTTTCCAATCTTGCTTGCCACCGTCATCACTGTTGTTCTTGCCTTTGCCGTACAGCACGAAATGGTCGCCGGCCCGGTAATAGACGAATTTCTCAATGTCTATTTGGCTGCTGAATCTTTCAGGCGAATGCACGTCTTGCATCTGGCCTAAATTCTCCGGCCAGGAGCTGAATTCATTTTTATAACGTCTGAGGGAGACAATTAGTGCGTACCCATCAATGTAATCGTTGTACTGTCTGGATATGTCATAAAGCCTGTGATATGACCGGGTAGACATCGCCGCACCCATTTCAATAAAAAACTCACAGTTTAGACTCACGGAGTACCATGTTGACTTTGGCGGTTCCTGCTGCCAATCGTAGTCAGGCTCAGCCATTGCATAGTACTTTTCGAAAACCTCATCCACAATTTGAGATACTTTTTCCGGGGAATGAGGGAACCAGAACCAGATCAATATGGTAGCTATCCTTTTCCCAACTTCTTTACCGTAAGAGGGTGGGCTGGCAATGTTGTATTTCGCCCGAAGTTGGTCTTCAAAAGCAGTTCCGCGGCTCAATCTAATTTTGCCCTTAGGGCCTGTTTCGTAGGCGATAGCATAGTAACCCTTGAACTTCAGTTTTTCACATTCAACAATCTTGTGCCAATTTGAACACCAATCATATTTGGCATTTGTTATCGCTTCTTCAATTCCGGTGAGTTGGTTGTCAGTAAGATCGGCTGTAATCAAGAATCCACATAAGGACTTTGTGCTATGAGCCAGTCCGAACTGTAATGGTATACTGAGCGAATCGGGATGGTCGCCGATTAGCCGGATCGTCCTTAAAACGGCTATATATTTCTTAGCAGCCTCTGCAATACGACCGTCACCATAGTCGTTATTTGCAGAGCGAACAATCAATTTCACCCAATCGCGAATTGCATGCAAAAAGTCCATATTCGCTATTTCAAGGGCATTCAACTTGAGCGGAAAGGAACATGCTTTCTTTTCCGCCGCTGACATGAACTGCGTTATTGTATTATTATGTTTTTCATTTAACCACTTTACCAATTCAGGGTAATCCCGGCTGGACCAGGGGCCGGACATACTCAACTCGGCAAGTTTATCACTCCAAAATTCAGGATAGAATGTATTCTTGGGTTGAGTGGGTTTAAACAGCTTCACAAGTTTGGAGAAGTTCGGGTCGTGGAGTTCCTCCGGATCTACGCCGCCGAGGTCCGGCCAGGCATATCGTTCGCCGTCATAATGCTCAAGCAACTCATAGTATATTGTGGCGGCGTTTTCTGAGTCTGGTATTGCTCGCTTTGCTTCAAGGGTAGCTAATTCTTTGTCGAAGGTGTATGGCTTCCATTCGCCGGTGTCCGTTTCGGGTACGAAGGCCCAGATTATTATTGCTATCACTACCGCGGCGAAGGCCAGCCATATATATTTTCTGGCGGGTTTTGGGACGATAGTTGCTACAGCAAGCAAGATGGCAACCAGAGCCAGGACTTTCCACGGGGCCCGAAAGGCAAGGCCTGCGACGAGCAGAATTGAAAGGATAGCGATGAATATCCACCGCACGATGGCTGCAAGGAGCGAGGTTATTTTCGTTTTTTCGTTTGTCTGGTTCATGGCAAGTTAGCTCCTTATCCGCCAAATCAGGGCTGAGCGACGGTCTTGTCTCCTTCTGAAATCATATCTTCATGTTCATGGTTAAAATTACTTACCATGAAGAGCATGAAGTTATTGAAGTCGGCAGCGTGGGCCTTGACCCACGCTGAAAACTTCGATTCGGTCATGTACGTCGGTCATATAGCTGGACTCCTTCCCGGCGAACCATGATCGTAAATTTCGTGTTTTTCGACATATCTACCAGGTCGACGGGTTTTGACAACCTGAAAATCAGATCGCCATAAAAACTGAAGAATTCTTCAGGCGCAATGCCTTCGACAGCCAGGTCAATGTCCCGGGCCGGTTTTTCCGGATCGGCGCCAGAGCCAAAGAGCAGAACTTCTCTGACCTTGTACCGGCTGGCGAGATCCATGATGGCGGTTTTGTCTCTGTCTGAAATCATAAATGTATTATATGCCCGCTGGCGGGCCTTGTCAAAGATAAGGGGCTAAGGGGATGGCGGGGGTCGGTATTTGATTTTTTGTGGATTGTTTGGGTTTACATTTCGGGTGGTTTTTTGTAAGATATTGTTGTAAACGGATATTCAGTCGAGGAGAATTGGATGGCTGCGATAGGTTTTATCGGCAGTGGGAATATGGCTGAGGCGCTGATCAAGGGCGTTATTGATGGCAATGTCTGTCAGCCGGCTAACATTTTGATAAGCGATATCCGCCCCGAGCGGCGGGCTGAGCTTGCCGAGCGGTACAAGATTACGGCGGTCGAGAGCAATGCCGCCCTTGCCGAGGCGGCGGCGGTGGTGGTCCTCAGTGTAAAGCCCCAGAATATCAGCACGGTCCTTCGGGACATCAAGTCGGCGGTGCAGGAAAACGCCCTCGTGATCTCCATCGCAGCCGGTGTGCCCGTCGGCGACATATCGGCATGGCTGGAGAATGTCGAGATCGTGCGGGTCATGCCGAATACCCCGGCGCTGATCGGGCAGGGCATAAGCGCGTACTTTTCAAAGAATGCCTCGTGGGAATCGCTGAAGATGACCCGGCGGCTGCTCTCAGCGGTGGGCCAGTGCGTCGAGGTCGAAGACGAGGGGCTGATGGATGCCGTTACAGCGGTCAGCGGGTCCGGACCGGCGTACTTTTTCCTCCTGATGGAGGAGATGATCCGGGCTGGGGTCCAGATGGGCCTGAGCAATGTGGTGGCGAGACAATTAGTGCTGCAAACGGCCAAGGGGGCGGCAATGTTAGCCAGCCAGGGAGGCGCCGACGGCGAAACGCCGGGCCGATTGAGGAAAAAAGTGACCAGCCCCGGCGGCACTACCGAAGCGGCCCTGAAGGTCTTCGACGAGCAGAAGTTCAGCGAGATCGTATCGACAGCCCTGACAGCAGCCAGAGACCGAAGCCGGGAGCTTTCAGAGTAAGGGTGGCAGCGCGTTTGCGCAGCAAACCAATGGGCGAATCCTCTGCGGCACCCACCATCGGTTTGGCTTCGCCAAACACGCTGCCACCCTTGCGACGGCCTATTCGACGATGATCGCCTCTACGGGGCATTCTTCCGCGGCCTGTTTTACCAGGTCGGCGAGGTCGGCGGGCACTTCGTCGACTATTACCTCTGCGAATTCGTCGCCCATGTCAAAGACTTTCGGGCAGGTGTCGACGCAGAGCCCGCAGGCGGTACATGTCTCTTCGATTCTGACCTTCATGGCATTTCTCCCCTGAAATTAGATCGCCGGTCCGGTTAATTGTGGACTTTTATAGCCATCAACACATTATACGATGCAATAATAACATTTATTTGCGAAAAGCAAGGGTTGAAAAAGGTTTTTCTGGAAGTTTTTTTCGCGGCTGGTATACTGCCGTCTGGTCGCCCGGCGGGCTGGATGGGTGAATTCCGATAGGAAAGAAATGGTCGGGTTTGCCACGGCACAACGGAACAGTCGCTTATGGCTGCTCGGTTCCCCGTCTGACCAGGTTCGCGTGTCCCGCTTGCATGGGACCCGACCGCTGGTAGTATCGACTATAATGGTTTAACTGTCAAGACTTAAAACCCGGATAAGATGGCATATACGGTTCTCGCAAGAAGGTACAGGTCGCAGACGTTCGATGACGTCATCGGTCAGGATGCGGTCTCGCAGACGCTCAAGAACGCTATCAAGAGCGGCAGGGTCGCCCATGCGTACCTTTTTTCCGGCACGCGGGGGGTTGGCAAGACGACGATGGCGCGGGTTTTGGCCAAGTCGCTTAACTGCCTCAAGGCCGACGAGCCGACGATTACGCCCTGTCTTGAGTGCGATAGCTGCGTTTCGGTCAATATCGGCGAGGATATCGACGTTATCGAGATCGACGGTGCCTCCAATACGGGCGTGGATAATATTCGCCAGCTTCGGCAAAACGCCATTTATCGGCCTGCCCGGGCGAGGTACAAGATTTACATTATCGACGAGGTACACATGCTCAGCACGGGGGCGTTTAACGCGCTGCTGAAGATACTCGAAGAGCCGCCCGAGCATATCAAATTCATCTTCGCTACGACTGAGCCGAATAAGGTTTTGCCGACGATCCAGTCGCGATGCCAGCGGTTTGACTTCGGCAATATCGAGGTCGGGTCCATTTCGGGGCAGCTTAAGGCCATTTTGAAAGAGGAAAAGATCGGCTGTGACGACGACGTGATCCTGCACCTTTCGCGGCTTGCCAGCGGGTCGATGCGGGACGCTCTTAGTTTGCTGGACCGGTTGATAAGTACCGGCTGTGAGCGGCTTACGCTTGGTGTGTTAGAGGAGTCTTTGGGCGAGCCTAACCGCGAGAAGATGTGCGAGTTGCTTGATATGATCGGCGAAAATGACGCTGGCGGCGTGCTTTCGGTTCTTGACGGGCTGCTAAAGACCGGCCTGGGCCCCAGCCAGATCGTCGATTCGATGATCGGGCATATGCGGGACCTGCTGGTGATAAAATCGACCGACGCGAAGAGCGATCTTGTGATCCTGACCGAGCGGGAGCGTGAGGTTATGGCTGGGCTTGCCGAAAAATTCGATATTCCTGGCCTCATCTACGGTATTAGCGCTCTGGAAAAGCTGCGTTGGTCGATCAAGAACAGTCAGACGGGCAGGGCTCTTCTGGAGGCGTCGCTGGTCAGGCTTGCTCTGAGCGAGCATTTTCTTGCGGTTCCGGCGTTGCTTTCCCGGCTGAAATCTTCTTCCGCGGGGGCGGGCAGGGGTATTAAAAAAAAAACCGTCCTGACAGGTAGCACGAGGCCTGTCCAAAGCAGGCCTGCTGTTGGCAGCGTTGATAGTTCCCCCGCCCAGTCCGCACCACCGGCAAGGTCCAGCCAGGGTAAAACGCCGCCGGCGTCCGGGCCGGGCAAATCTCCAGATCAATCCGATCAGGCGCCGTGGGTTGTGCCGGATTCGGCATTTGATGGTGATGTGCCGGAGAACTGGCGTGAGGTGCTCGAGGCGGTGGGGCGAAAAAATGCCAATTCTGCCAGCTATATGGCGACGGCCCAATCGGCCCGGTGGGATGGTCATGTCCTTAAGATGGTGTTCCCGAAGTCGGGTTTGATGGCGAAGAATATGTGTCAAAGGCGGATCGGGGACCTCAAGGCTGCGATCGGGCCGGTGGCTGGGGGGGCGGTTGAACTGGAATTCGAGCTTAGCTCCGATGAGGAAAACGCCGCCAGCCAGGGCAATACAAAGATCGGGAAAAAGGCCCGCGCTGAGCTGCTCAACGACCCTGCGGTCCAGACGCTGCTTACGGGGCTTAATGCGACGCCGACGGATATTTGCAGGATCGATGGTGAATAGATCGCTGGGGCGTATAAATATGGCATGTTAGCCAAATAAAAGAAGACCGGAATCCGCCCCGTTCGGCTTCGCTCAGGGCAGGCTTGGCGGATACTATTTTATGCTGGATTCGGCGCCTTCGCGGGAATGACAAGAAAGCACTGTGAACCGCATGGGTAACAAGTTACCCATCCTACGGGCGCTTTCGCGGGAATGACAATTGGTGGATATGGCGGACATGGATAAGAATATTATGGATAAGAATGCGGATGGCGGCGAGCGGCTGGACTTTGTTCGGAGTATTGTTGCTGGAGATACAGCCGATAACAAAAATGACGGCAGGGTGCATACGCGTTTTCCGCCGGAGCCTAATGGCTATTTGCATATCGGCCATGCGAAGAGTTTCTGTTTGAATTTCGGGATCGCAGCGGAAAATGCCGGCGGGCTGTGCAATCTGCGTTTTGACGATACCAATCCTGTTAAGGAGGATGTCGAGTATGTCGAGGCGATCAAGGCCGATGTGCGGTGGCTCGGCTGGGACTGGGGCGAGCGGCTTTATTTCGGGTCGGACTATTTCGAGCGGATGTATGACTGTGCAGTCGAGCTTATCGAGGCGGGCAAGGCTTATGTGTGCGATCTGAATGCCGACGAGACTCGGCAGTACCGCGGCACGCTTACCGAGCCGGGTAAGGACAGTCCTTTTCGCGGGCGAAGTGTGGAAGAAAATCTGGAATTGTTTGCGAAGATGCGGGCCGGTGAGCTTGCCGATGGCAGTTGTGTGCTGCGGGCGAAGATCGATATGGGCTCGCCGAATCTGAATATGCGCGACCCGGTGATGTACCGTATCGTCCGCGCCAGCCATCATCGCACGGGGGAAACATGGTGCATTTATCCGACTTACGACTGGG
>DAOVVQ010000331.1 GCA_030637065.1 Planctomycetota bacterium | reverse complement strand
CCGACAACAACGGAAACGTTGATTTCCGCATTTTCCGTGCAACTTCCCCTGGCCAGGAATATTGCTTCTCGCGGGTAATTTTGCAGGTTCAGCCTGATATTGCGACCGGGCAGAATTCCTTCAAAGTAAAATTCTCCCATTGCATTGGTTTTGACCGGCTCATAGAAGATGTCGGACTCAATCAAAGTCTTATTCTCGTCAACTCGCTGCATCCATAAGGTCACCTGTTTATTAGCGATTGGACGTTGGTCCGCATCGAGAACAATACCTTTTATTGACACATCGCCTTGTTCAACCGTTGTATCCAGGACAGGGTAGATCGGTTCAATTCTGCACTCTTTTCCGGGTTTAATCGTGATTTGTCGTTTATCAGAGATTTGCGGTATGGCAAAGCCTTTAGGATTGCTCTGCGCAGTCAGATAATATGTGCCTGCAGCAAGATTTGGTATTTGCGCAATGTCCGGCTGCTGCATTTCAACAGTTCCTTCTCCATGGAATGAAAAGTGCAATCTTGCCCCATCAGGCCCCGCCTTTTCGAGCCTGACATTAACAGGATATTTTTCTATGTTCAGAAACTCCGGCGCATTCGATAGATCATATTCGAATGTAACAGGTAAGCCGGGCTCAAAGCTTACAGTTTGCCCGTTTTCTTCAGCAATAAAAGGTTCCGAGCAATACCCATGAAATTCTTTGGAAAACCATCCTTTCTTTGCCTTCCACCCGATTACATATCCCTGTCCTTTTTTAAGATCACATTGCCATTTGTCCGAGCCTACTTTTTTAAGTCTCAAAGGATATTTGCTGAAAGAATGCAGCAGCTCATCGATGCATTCGGCGGGCACAATAACAGGGTCTCCTGCAACAGTCTGATTCTTTTTCTCCAAAATGACTCTAACAGGTTTCCCAAGTTTGATCTCGGCAGGAATATGTTCGAATTCATATCTCAGAAATTCCGGTGCATATCCATCTGCCATCAAAAATATCTCTAAGCCATTGGCTCTGATTTGGCCGGTAGACTTATCCTTAGACGATTCCTTCAACTTGTCAACATCGATCCTTACAAAACCGTTTCCAGATTTGACGTCCTTCCATGTCAGGCTGCCCCAAATCCGGTCTCTATCGCTAAGAATTTTCCATCGAGTTACGCATTGAAAGGAGCTGACGTTCGTTCCCAGTTCGTCAACGATACGAACAGATTGTATCTCTTCAGCAAAACCAGCCGCAGATAATATACACAGGATCACAATTATAAAACCGTTTTTCTTTTGAGTCTTCATCGATTCTCCAAATGATTGGTTTACTCTAATTCTTACGTATCGAGCATTGGCGTTTTTCTTTTTACGAGCTGGATCGCCACTCCCCATGGGTCTCGGACTACTGCGAAGGAGTCGCCGCTATCGTGGTTTACTTCGCCATCGGGCGTTGCTCCGGCTTCGATGAGTCTTTTGCGGTCGGCTGTGACGTCGTTCGATGCGAACGCTATGTGAAAGAGCAGCAGGTCCATCGATGCATAGTCGGGCACGGCGTCAGGGGGGTTGTTGTATATCTCGAGGGTCGTGTTTTTGTTCTCATCGGCGAGAAAGAAAGCCTTACCCGTATCGCGGGCGATCTGCATACCGAGATGCCCGCAGTACCATTGAGCCATCTCTTTGGGTGCCGTTACGTTTATTGCAATGTGTTCGATTCTCATGTTTTATTCCTGTAAAAACGTTAATTGAAATAGTGTCGATTAGATAGTATACAGTAATCAGTATACAGTAGCCAGTGTTATTCCCGCGTTCGCCGCGGCGAGCGCTGGAATGACAAGGGGACGGCGGGCGGTTTGGCTCAGGGATTGGGCAGCAGGCGGCTTAAGAGTTCTGCCAGGTATTTGTGTGGTAGTTCTGCTACGGCGCAGTATGACAGGTTGCCTTGGGTTAGTGTGATCATTTTGCAGTGGGCGAATGAGCCTTTCCAGAGGTTTTCTGCGTGGTCGGCTGAGGGGGGCATTTTGGTCATTCCTATCGACTTGGGTGTGTCGGTTACTACTATGACCGAGATGATGCCTTTGGGTGTGTCGACGACGTAGCTGCCGACGATGCTGCCCTTGAAGTGGGCCAGGCAGCAGCCGCGGATCACCATTCCGTTGCCCGTACACGGAAACGCGGGGCTAAAGCCTAACTTGTCTTTGAAGTATTGGGCCAGCTTTTCCGGGTCGGCGTCGTTGTAGAATTCGGCTGGTCCGTCGAGGTTTTGGTGGTGGATGCCGGCAAGCTCTTCCTGGGCGGCGGTCGCCTGGGGCGAAACGGAAAAATAGATGCTCATCGGAATAAAAACGATCAGTATCGCCGCAGCCGCAGCCATCAGCGGCCAAAACCGGTTGTGGATATGAGTCGTCGGCGGCAGGGGTAATTGCCTTTCCGGCTGTGGGTCGGTCTGGTCGGTCTGGTCGGCGGAGGCAGAGGCGATTTGCTCGCGAATGCTGGCGGCAAGGGCGGCGGGCGGCTTAATGGAGCTAAAGGCCGAGCGGAGTTTTTCGGCGATCTGCTGCTTTTGGGTCAGGCGGCTTTGGCATTGCGGGCAGCCATCAAGGTGGGCGGGCCGCGGGGTCCTGCCCTGGCAAACGTCTTCTAACTGCTGATCGGATAGATGATTCATGTTTCTCGTCCCAATAAACCCATATCTCTTGCATAATCGGTCAGGTTCTTTTTCAGCGCCATGCGTGCCCGGCTTGTGCGGCTCTTTACGGTTCCAACCGCAACGTCGGTTATCCCGGCGACCTCTTCCTGGCTGAGGCCCTCGACGTCGATCAGATACAGTGTAAACCTTTGCTGGTCGGGCAGGCTTTTCAGGGCCTCTATCACGGTCTCATCGGAGAAGTTGTCGATCAGGTCCTCGGCG
Source organism: Planctomycetota bacterium (assembly GCA_030637065.1). GTDB lineage: Bacteria > Planctomycetota > Phycisphaerae > Sedimentisphaerales > Anaerohalosphaeraceae > DAOVVQ01. Next base: position 641 of record DAOVVQ010000331.1, on the reverse strand, counting down.
TCTGACCAGACGGTCTGGCTTTCGGTGCCAGCCGGGTCCTCGACATCGCCATCGAGCGAAACCTGATTATCGGTAAACTTCCGCCGGCGGAGTTGATCGATCCATGTGTTTCGCAGTATTCGCATCAGCCATGCTTTGCAGTTGGTGCCCTGCTGGAAGGAGCCGAATTTCTGGAAGGCCTTGAGGTACGTCGTCTGCACGAGGTCGCCGGCGACGTCCCTTTGTCCGCAGAGGGCGAATCCCGCCCGATAGACCGCATCGAGATGAGTCATTGCAATATCCTCAAAATCGCTCTTGACGCTCATAACTGCCTTTTAACCGTTACACAATATTAAACGTGCCAATCCGCTGTTTCGTTCCATCGGCATGGTAATATATAAAAACCATGTAACCTTTATAGCCCAAAAGCCCTTTTCTGTCAATGGGTGGTTCTGAATCCTGTGGTGATGAGACGGGCGTCTGGGTGGCAGCGTGTTTGGCGAAGCCAAACCGATGGAGGGCAGCAATGTGCATACGCCCATCGGTTTGCTGCGCAAACGCGCTGCCACCCTTGCTGGACACCTTTAGTTTTTTGGCTGAACCATCCACCTCATTTCATTCGGTGGCTGCCACCCGGCCGGTTTGCTGCGCAAATCCCGATG
>DAOVVQ010000188.1 GCA_030637065.1 Planctomycetota bacterium | reverse complement strand
CCTTCGCCAAGGCTACGGCGAGACAGGTTGGCGGATGCTATTTTATGCTGGATTCCCGCCTTCGCGGGAATGACAAGACGCGAGTCTTTAGTTATTGTCACGCATTTTTCTATTGGAATTGGTTTTAATTCAGGACCGGGCCCAATCTTAAGTGTACGATCTTCATGACTTTACGCAGGGCTGGCACGTAACGGAAGAATCGCATCCACCGCCAGCGTTTCGGATGGCGGTCGATGTAATGCCATTCGTGAAGAAAGCGTATGCCCTTGTCCCACTTTTCGATCAATTTTCCCGTTTCAATTCCCCACTTGAACATGGAAAAGGCGTTTTTGATATGCGAATGCTTGTGCCATGCCCGCTTCATCAAATGCGAATAGGCCTCGAAGATGATCTCGGAATCCGGAAAGTTTTCCTGGATCGTCTTGAAAATACTTTTCACATCCTCTTCGCTGAAGTAATTAAGAAGCCCCTCGGCGATGAACAGGGTTTTTCTATTCTTAACCACATCGTTAACCCATGAAAAATCCAGCACCGATTTGGCAATGAACCTGAGCCTGTCGGTCTGGTCGACGAACTTTTCTCTTATTTCGATGCTTTCGGAGAGGTCAAGGTCGTACCAGAGTATTCTGCCGTTATCGACCCGATGGACTCGCGTGTCCAGGCCGCTGCCCAAGTTGACAATTACACAGTCGGGGCTCTCTCTGATGAACTTGTTGACCGCTTCGTCGAGGATCTCGGTTCTGGCTGCCATCAACATTTGTCCGTCCCACGGAAGTTCGCTCTGGGCGAAATCATGATCGATCGAATCGATTATCTCAACCGACATGGGGTCGTCGATTATTCCATCATGCCGCTTGGTTTCCAGATATCTGCCCCTGAGCGGGATCAAGAGCGTTTTAGGGACACCATTGAGTTTCATTACCGAAATCTTTTTGCTCATCACATAAACCTCGAACCGAATCCCGATCATCCGACGGACGCTTCACTACCGGATATTAATTCATTGACCATGCCGGAAATTCGATAATTCAAATTCCGGTCCTTAGCGGATGCCTGACTCGCCCCCATACTCATCCGAACCTGACTGCCTGCGAGTACGGTCATTATACGACACCGCCTGCTAAATAGTCGTCAATTTATTGGGGATTTCTTTTGGAAATTTCACAATTCCGCCAAAAAACACCCTCTACACTCGCAAATAATCATGGTAATCGCGGTTGAAACCCCCAAATCGGCAAAAAAATATTGCCTCCCTCGATTTTTATAATGGCAAAAAATTTGTTGTTACGACCTCTAATTCAGTCTGTGTTTTCTCTTGGCTGGGTGGGTGAATGCACTTGGTTTAGCTATCCCAGGGTGGCGCTTCGCTTACCCTGGGCTGAACTTAACAGCCCTTTCAGGGCAGAACTGCTTTATGCTGGATTCGGCGCCTTCCCGGCTGCGACGCGCTCCACCGCGGCGAGCGCGTCAATGACAAGACGTAAGGCACAGCGTTTAGTTCTTGTGCAGGCCGGGTTTTATGCTGTCAGGCCATCGAGGACTGCTACTCCGTCGACTACTTTGCAGACGTGGACGGCGTATTTGTCGGCGAAGTCGGGGCAGCTTCTGGGGTATGCGGTGGCGACCGCCCTGGTTAAGGTCTCGACCGCCTGGGGTTTTGCCAGTGCGCCCGATGCTCCTTTGTCTCCGCCGCCTAACATTCTTTCGCCGTAGACGCCGTCGACGGTGCGGACTATGTCGCACATTGTTTCGAGTTCCGGGCCGGATATTTTGTACTCATCGCGCAGTCCGATCCCGTCCTTGCGGAAGATCTCGCCTACGGTTTCGACATCGCCGGCCTTCCACGCATCGAGCATCCGGTAGAAGCGACTCTGTGCGCCGAAGATATATCGCAGGCGGTCGCACAGGTCCGGGTGCGAGTTAGAAAATGCCGCTATTATTTTGTCGTAGAGCTTTTCGTCTTTGACGTCGGCCAGGCATGAGATGTCGAATTTTTGCTTTTGGGCCAGCGCGACGAGTTCTTCGCACTGCGACCTGCGGATCTTGTAAGTGGATTTTTCCAGTCCGGGGCGGACCGTGCCTGTGTCCATAACGACGATGCGAAATTCGGCGGCCCCTTCGCCGAGCGGGATGTAATCGATCGACCTGTTCGCCGGGTTGTAATAGGTCCCCATGCCCTCTTTTGAGAAGAGTATCATGATCTGGTCGAGCTGGCCACATGGCGAGCCGATGTAGTCATTCTCGACGGCCTGGGCGAGGTCGACGATGCGGAGTTTGTCGTCGATCTCGATGTCATTTGCGTCAAGCATCGACAGGATCAGGTTCAGGCTCAGTGACGCCGACCTGCTCATGCCTCCGCCGGGGATGTTGCCATAGACAACGGCGTCAAAACCCCGAGTGAGCTTAATGCCCTCGCGCTTAAAGATGTAGTCGACGCCGTAAGGGAACCTGCCCCATGTATCGGCAACCGCCTGGCTCTTTGGTTCGGGAACACTACCGATCTCGTATTCGATGATGCCGTCGCCTGGGAAGTTGCCGCTAAAGAGCCTCATGCGGTTGGTTCCGTTCGGCTTGTAGGCCATCCAGATGAACCTGTCGGTCCCGACGCCGAAAAGCTCGGTGCCGTTATAGTCGCCATGCTCGACTCCGAGGCAGAACCTGGAAGACGTCCGTCTTATCTTTCCGCCGAAGACATCAAGCCTGTTTTCGGATGCAAGTTTCCTTAGAACATCGAAAGCCTGTTGATCGTTACTTACGTCCACTCTACCCTCCTTTATCAGACAAGTCCGATCGGGCTAAACAGTATGTACAGTATGATCGTTGCGATTACCACAAATATCCCGGCGAGTTTGGCGCCCTTGGAGGGCTTAAGATCGATCGTCGTATTCTGCTTGAACACGATCGGCTCGGCCAGGGGTTTGATCAGGGTTATGATCATCATCACGGCCATGCAGAGGGCGAAACAGATCGCCATGCGGTTTAAGAACTGAACGCCCGGAAGCATGACTTTGAGGGCGCCGTAAGCGACAATATTTGTCAGCAGGCCCATTACACCGGCGACGGGCGGGGCCTTGCGAAAGATCAGGCCAAAGACGAACACCGCCAGGATACCTGGAGAAATGAATCCCTGGCCTTCCTGGATGATGGTGAAGATGCTGTTGCTGATCTTAGGGTTGCCTAATTGGGGCGACAGGAATATTGCAACGAACGTAAAGACGACGACACAGCCGCGTCCCACGAGCACCAGGGCCGATTGCGAGGCGTTCGGCGAGACATATTTTTTGTAGATGTCCATCGAGAAGATCGTCGAGGCCGCGTTGAGCATTGCCGCCAGTGAACTGACGACCGCACCTAAGAGCGCCGCTAATACGAACCCGACGATGCCGACGCCCTGCGGCAGTACGTTTCCGAGCAGTTGGGCCATTGCGGTGTCGTATTTGTATGCGATGAATTTTTCGGTGGCTGTTGCCGCCCCAGCGGCCTTAGCGGTTGATTCGGTCTGGGTGTTATATGCTGCGACCTCGGCGGCCAGCGCCGGGTAGATGCTTTCCCATGCCTTGTCGTCCGTTGCAAAGACCGTATAGTCGGGCAATTCGTCGTTGTAAACAGCGGTGATCTCGTCGAAAGCGGCCTTTTCGATGCCAAAGACGAAGGCATTGCGGGCCTTGACCTCTTTCAATGCCGCTTCGTCGGGATAGACGGCGAGCATAAATTGCTCCTGCGGCCAGTCGGCGACCATCTGTTCGTTGGGCGACTCGACGATGTCCACCAAACCTGTCGATGGGTTGGCTGAGACGTACTTAGCCATGACGGAGGCGTTGTCGCCGGCTGATTCGATCTGCATATCCTTCGAGAAGAGGTTAAACGCGATAATACCGGGGACCACGATGACAAAAGGTATGATCAGCTTGAGGGAAGCGGCGAAGACGATGCCTTTTTGGCCCTGCGATAACGATTTGGAGCCGAGTGTCCGCTGGGTGATGTACTGATTGAGGCCCCAGTAGTAGAAGTTAGGTATCCAAAGCCCCAATAGCAGCGCGGTCCACGGCAGTACGGAGTCGTTTCTCGGCAGAAACATGTTCATTCGGACGCGGTTGAGGTCCCAGAATCGCTCCATAGCCCCGGCGTCCGGCGACAGGGCCTTGATAGCTACCGCCCCGGTACTGACGTCGATGATCATGGCTGCCTCGGTGGCGGCGCCGAGTTTTTTGAAGGCATAGATCATAATTACCGCACCGCCGAGGATAAGTGCGCTTCCCTGGATGAGGTCGGCCCATGCGCAGGCCTTTAGCCCGCCGGCGGCGACATAAAACATCGCGATGAGCCCGATGACCAGCGATCCTGCGCCGAGGCTGATGTCGTAGCCCATTTTTCCCGCGAGTGTGCGAATGGTCAAGGCTCCCGAGTAGGTGACCGAGCCGAGCAGGAGCATATAGATACAGATCGTCGCGACGGCCATGATGGTTCGTGCCAGGCCGTTGTAGCGATATTCGAGGAACTCTGGCATGGTGTAGATCCCGGCCCGCAGGAAATAGGGCAGGAATGCGAACGCGACGACGACCAGGGTGACAGCCGCCATCCACTCGTAACTGGCGATGGCGAGTCCGACGTGGCTTGCGGCGTTTCCGCTCATTCCGACGAACTGCTCGGTCGAGATGTTGGCTGCGATCAGCGAAAAGCCGACCAGCCACCAGCTTAGCCCACGTCCGGCGAGAAAATAGTCCTCGCTGGTCTTTTCGTGGCGGCTCTTGAGGATCCCAATACTGATCACGGCCACAATAAATGTCAAAAATACCGCGATATCAATTGCACTTAGTACCATATCGTTTCTCCTGTAATATGCCCCTGTCCATTTTAAGCTGGTTCCCTGAAAAACGGGGTATATTCCGCTGCCAGGGTTGTTTTTGTGCTAAAAACAACGGCCATAGCGAGGGTTTCATCGTTTTTCAGAGGTCTTGAGCCCTTAAATAGCAGCAAACGAGTGGATTATCAATAGAATTATCGTGGTTTGGCGGATTTTTACAGGACATGGCGTATCGTTTGCCCCGGTTTTTATTTTAGGCTTTTGCCTGTCGGCGGGGGGCCTTATAATGTGCCGGAGCCCTGTGTGATCAGACTAAAGGGCGTTTTTTATCTTGAAACTGTGTATGGAGACTTGCGTGGGATGGATCTGTCGATTGTGATACCAGCCTATAACGAGAGCGAAAAGATTCGGCGGGACATCGAGTCTGCGGCGTCTTTTTTCGCCAATGGCCGATTGGCTGGCCAGGTTATCGTTGTCGACGACGGCAGCACGGACGGCACGGGCGATATCGCCGAGGATACCGACATCGGGCACAAAATCGATCTGCGGGTCGTCCGGCTTGGGCGTAATCGCGGCAAGGGAGCTGCGATCCGCGCGGGTATGGAGGTCGCCGACGGCGAGTATGTCATGTTTGCCGACAGCGGGACGTGCATTCCGTTTAGCGATGTCCTGCGGGGGCTCGATATTCTGAACAATTACGGCTGTGATATCGCCCACGGATCGAGGGTACTCAAGGAGAGCATTATCGAAAAGCAGCGGAACTGGTATCGGCGGATATGTTCGAGCCTGTTTCGGCTGGTCGTTTTTCGGTGGCTGAGTATCCCGGCGGAACTGACGGATACGCAGTGCGGCTTTAAGATGTATCGCGGCGACGTCGGACGCAGGCTCTATGCCGAGTGCGTGACCGACGGCTACATGTTCGATGTCGAGATCATTTTGCGGGCGGTGAAATACGGCTACCGGATAGGCGAATTTGCCGTCGAGTGGAGCTGCGACCCCGACAGCCGACTGGACCCGGCAAGAAATGCGACACACATCCTTGCAGAGCTGGCAAAAATAAAGCAAATGCTGGCTAAGGAATAAACTTATACCAGTCCCAAAAAAATGCACGCCAGTAGTTAACCATTTGCGTCAAATCTATTTACGCTACGACTGGTGCCATGCCCACGCTTGCGTGTGCATGTAATAATAATTTCAGTTAATTCGAGCCGATGGCCGGTGTATTCGTCATGGCCTTTATTTGGAAGGATTCATGATGAATATGCTTTTTTCCATGGATTGCATCGGCTCTTATTAACTATAATTCATATTACAAAAAACTTGCAAAAAAGGCTTACTCTGGATTAGACCAATCGTCTTTAATTGGCACGAGTGAAGGCTCAAAAGAGGTTATGAATACGACGGCAGGTCGCGACCGTAAGTCTTTAATACGTGGGGGTTTAGACACTGCGTGTCATCGTGTGTCATCAAGAAAAACGGAGAGGGGGGGATTCGAACCCCCGGTACGGGCATTACCCATACGACGGTTTAGCAAACCGTTACCTTAAGCCACTCGGTCACCTCTCCAGAGTCGTCAAATCAGACTTCTAAGGTCGACCAGCCGGCTGTTACTTTACAATTCCAGATGGAACATTGCAAGTAGTTTGACCGTAAATTACACATTTTTCTGTCGCTATGCGGTAAATCGCCGCCGATTTGGTCAGGAATTGCACATTTTTCTGCGGTTATACGCCCAATTGCAGGCAGTTTGCTCAGGAATTACTCATTCTCTGTATCTGTGGGGCAATCGTCATCTATGGGGTCGTCGCTGTTGGCTACGTTGCTGGTGACTATGTTGCTGGAGCGTCTGACCTTGATCGTGAATTGGCGGTCCAGGTGCATTATCCTGAAAAACACCGCAATATCTCTGGAGGCTCCGCAAACGGTCAGCTTTCCGCCAGCAGCTTTGAGGGTTTTGTGGGCGGCGATAAAGGCACTGAGGCCGTCGGAATCGACCATCTCAACGTTACTCAGGTCGATCACGAGGTCCATGACGCCATCGGCGAGGAGCGAGAGCAGTTCGTCCCTGAAACGTCCCGCGGTGGAACAAACAATATTCTCTTGAGGCGTAACTATCGTCTGGCCGGCATTTTCAATGATTTCACTCATAGCTGTCCCTCACCCTGCAGGTTATATCTTTTTTTAAGGAAACTTTGTTTCCCTTCCTGTTGAATTTCACGTCCTGGGCATAATAGACCAGGATAGGCACTCCGCGGCCTCGCTCACTTGTCGGCAGCGATCCCTTGAGCAGGGCCATTTTCCAGTCAAACCCCGGTCCCGGGTCCTGCACTTCCATGGTAAGTTCGGATTCGTCCAGTCGAACGCGGAAGTGGATTTTCTTGTTCGGGTCCATCTTACAGCCGTGCTTGACGGCATTGGAGAGAACCTCTCTCGCTAAGAGCAGCACCTCGAATGAGACGTGCTCGAGGTCGTCTGTGGCCAGCAGCCCCACAAGCTGCGTGCAGGCTATGTCGATGTTTTCCAGTGTCGCCGGAAAACGGGAGTCTAACTGAATTGCACGCTTGCCCAGTCCTAACATAGTT
>DAOVVQ010000155.1 GCA_030637065.1 Planctomycetota bacterium | reverse complement strand
GAACCGTTAACCTCGCTAAGAGAAAAGAGATCATTGCCGTCGAAGGCGACAAAATGCTGGTAGACAGGATTGGCTTCGTCCTGCTTGACGGCGAACAAAGGGACTTCAGTATCGACAGCGTAGGACTAAAGGCCGAAGATATTTCCTACAAACTGCTGCCGTGCCAGGCCCTGCAAAGAACAGAGATCACCATAACCGAATCGCCGCTTCGGCAAAGATATCGAATCGCCGGCATCCTGACCAAATACAATAACAATTATTACCTGCTCCTGCAAAGATCCGTAAGAAGCTACAACCACCAGAACTTCGCAAGGTAAAACGCAACATGGCCAAGGCCTTGAAAAACCTGATCGTCTCGTCAACCGGATCCCAATGGCACGAAGACCTCAGACAGATCCACGATGCGGTCAAACAGACAGCTTATTTCAAGGATGGCGACGAAAACGACCGGCAGCTAAACAAAATACTCAAGGCCGTATGGGATCGCAAAGACCAGGCCCTGGCCGAATACTCCGAGAAGTTCGATGGAGCAGCGTTAACCAGTGACCTTTTCCGCATAAACGCCGGCGAGAAGAAAAAGGCGCATCAGCAGATCGATAAGGACCTGCTGGCATCTATTCGACGATCCATCGCTAATGTAAGAAGCTACCAGGAAGATATATTCACCGGCAAGACAATTGACGGCAAAGTCAAGTACACGCCGATCGAAAGGGTTGGCATTTGTATACCCGGCGCAAGCGCCCCGCTGCCTTCTACGGTAATAATGACAGCCGTTCCCGCTCAGGTCGCCGGCGTAAAGGAGATCGTAGTCGTCTCGCCGCCAAGATACAAAGGCAGCATCCATCCGGCCATTTTAGCCGTCTGTCACGAATTGGAGATCACCGAGATTTACCGGGTCGGCGGAGCCCACGCGGTGGCGGCTTTGGCATACGGTACGCCAACGATCAAACCCGTCCGCAAGATCGTCGGTCCCGGCAACACGTGGGTGCAAATGGCCAAACGAAAGGTCTTCGGATATGTCGACATCGATTCGATAGCCGGACCAAGCGAGGTCCTTATAATTGGTGATGATTCCGCCAACGCCGCCTGGGTCGCAGCCGACATGCTCAGTCAGGCCGAGCATGCACCCGGAAGCGCTGTTGTGTTTACCGATTCGCAGGCCTTAGGCGACAATGTTCTTAAGGAACTTGAAAAGCAGGTCGCACAGCTAACCCGCTCTGAAGAAACCATCGAATGCTTAAATCAGTACAGCAAGATAATCGTCTTTAAGAATATGGACGATATCATCAAAGAAGCCAACAACTTTGCAGCGGAGCACTTGGAGATTCAGTGCGGGCCCCAAAGCCGAGGTATTGCAAATAAGATCGACAATGCCGGTGCTATATTCATTGGTGCCTATTCGCCGGTTGCTGTTGGCGATTATTGGGCTGGGCCGAGCCATACTTTGCCGACCGGGCAGACGGCGAGGTTCTTTAGTGCCCTTAGCAGCAACGACTTCGTCAAGTCAACCAGTATCATCGAATATGATAAGGAAATGCTCGAACAGAGCGCCGACGACATCATCCGCCTGGCCCAGACCGAAGGGCTCGACGCACACGCCAAAAGCGTCCAGATCCGCCGAAAAAGCTGACCCCTCCACATCACATCGCCGACCATCGGTTCGGCTTGGCCAAATCCCGATGTGCATCGGGACCACTCTTGCTGCGACCTGAAACACACCGCCGCCATGCTGCCGGCGGCTTTAGACTTCCCAGTATAGTTTTTCTTCGTATTTGTGGAAAAACCTTCCTAATAACCCAACTGCTACAAATATTAAATAAAGCTGTAACGCCCTGGAAATAAAAGGTACGAGCGGTAAAAGTCGAAATGAGTATAAACGGGAGTCTATTTTCAGAAACAACAATGCTCCGCCGTAATAGAGCAGAACCAATCCACAGTATGGAAAAAACGTTCGGAATATCGAGCTGACTATTAATATCGGCTTTAACGCATCGTATGAATCAAACAACACCACAGCAAGCAGAATCATCGGGAAAAAGAAGCCGCCGCATGCCATTAGCAGCCAATGAACAAAATCGCTCCGCTCTGTAACAATATAGTATGCCGATGCCGGACAAAAACAGACAGCAATAGATCCAAGCACCATCAAAAACTGTGAAATATGCTCCCACTTATCTTCAAGTGGATGGTTCCAAAAATCGGGAGCACGGAAATGACCTGTATCGCTGTAACGAATGCACTCAGTAAAATAATACACCATGTATGCAACGGGCAGAGTATACACGAAAGGGATATACTCGTCGCCTAAACCAATAAATGTCATTATTAACGGGCAAAATAAAAAAACCAAAAGCCATAGAAATATCAGATGCATAACACCTGCTACATTTAATGGATACAGCCAGATGTCTATAAGCCAGGGCAATTTGCGCTGGTCGGCCTTGGTGTCATCTTCCGCTTCAACTGGCGGCCTTTGCTGCTGAAAACCTTCAAACTCGTCTTCGTCGCTGTCTTTGCGGACTACCTGCACACTGATAACATCGTTTTCCTGCGGGATGCCCGTAAAATCAAGCTGCACCACGGAATCCTTCATGTCAGTTAGCCCGCTGGGGCAGTGGTCGCTGGCATTCGAGGTGTTGGTTTTTTGCGGCTGAACGACAACTTCGCCTTTGCATTTCGGACATTTGCCCTTTTCGCCGACATGGCTCTTTGCAACGATGATCCTGCAACTGCAATGCTCACAGACGATCTCTATCCTGTCTTCCAAGCGGGGGACGTCGCAGACTTGTTTGCACTGAGGGCATTCGACCTGTCTGCCGCCGTTTTTGTCTTCGACGCTCATCTTCTTATCGCAGTTTTTGCAGCGAAACGTGATCATCTTCCGACAAATGAGGCGATATCCTCACTTCTCCCTTACACGATATCTGCGCAGCTCAAACTCGCCGGGCGATATGTCAAGACCCGGCCAGTATTTCGTTTATCAGTTCGCCGGCTTTGGCGAGCGCCTCATCCAATTTCGCGGGATTCTTCCCGCCCGCCTGAGCCATCTGCGGTCTGCCGCCTCCGCCGCCGTCGACGATCGGGGCGATCTGGCGGATCACATCGCCGGCCTTTACGCCCTTTTTCACAACGTCATCGGTCATCCCGGCAAGCAGCGTAACCTTATCGCCGGCTTCGGAAAAACCGAGCACCACCGCCGCGGATTTGGCCTTTTTCTTGACGCTGTCGATAGCGGCCCTTGCCTGCTCGACGCCCGCGGCGGAAACCCTGCCCGTTACGATAGCGACATCGCCGACTTTTTTCGCCTGTTCCAACAGCTTGCCAGCCTCTGCGACCACATCGCCGCCGCCCTGCTTAGCCGCGGATTTTAACTGCTTGGCGAGTTTTTTATTGTCCGCGATCAGCTTCTGGACGCGCTCGAAGATCTGCTCGGAAGGAACCTTGAGCAGCTCGGACAGATCGTCAACCACCTCGCTTCGCTTGCCAAGGTGATCGATCAATCCCTGCCCGGTAAGAGCCGTTATCCTCCGCACACCGGCGGAGATGCTCTCTTCCCGGACGATCCCGAACCCGCCGATCTGCCCGGTATTGTCAACGTGCGTACCGCCGCAGAACTCCCGGCTGAACGCCTGCTGTAATTGCGACTCGCTGCCGGCTCCGATCGCCACGACCCGAACCTCGTCGCCGTATTTTTCGTTAAACAGCGCCATCGCGCCAAGCCCGCGAGCGGCGTCTATCGGCATTACCGCACAGCTTACCGGGATCTTTTCAGCGATCTTATCATGCACTAAGTGCTGGACCTGCTTTAGCTGCCCGTCGGTCAGCGCCTTAGGCCACGTAAAGTCAAACCTGAGATAATCCGGCGAAACAAGGCTGCCCTGCTGGGTCACATGTTCGCCTAAAACATCCTGCAACGCCCACTGCAGGATATGCGTGGCGGTATGATTTTTCCGGCTGGCCTCTCTGCCCTTGTCGACCGTCGCGGTCACTTCATCGCCGACGCTGATAGAGCCCGAGGCGAGCTTGCCCTGATGAACAATACAGTCAGCGATCTTTTGCGTGATCTCGACGATGAACTGCCCCCGCCCCCCAGCCGATTCGATCATTCCGCAATCGCCCACCTGTCCGCCCGACTCGGCATAAAAACACGTCGAATCAAGGATCAGCCCGACATCTCCGGCGGCCTCCGTGAGCCTGCCCTTGCCCGTAAAACCCTCTGAATCGATCCACCCGACGATCTTCGTGATGCAACTGTCCGTGTCATACTTGGCCGAATCGTCGGTCTGGGGCAGATTAACGCCGCTAAGGTCCACGGTAGAGATCGCCTTCTGGCCGGCTCGTCCGCGGGCCCGCTGCTGCTCCATCAAATCGTCAAACGTCGCCGTATCGACCTTAAGCTCCCGCTCCCTCGCCATCAGCTCGGTTAGGTCCAGCGGAAAACCGAACGTATCGTAAAGGGCAAAGGCATCTTCGCCGCTGACCGTCTTGTCTTTGGATTCCAGGGCCCTGTCTGCGGCCCCGGCAAATATCTCCAACCCCCTGTCGAGCGTTCTGCCGAAACTTTCCTCTTCCGCCTGAATAACCGTTGCCGTAAATGCGGCCCTTTCCTTAACCTCGCCGAACGCGTCACCCATCGTATCTGAAAGGACATCGACCAGCTTATACATAAACGGCTCGTGAGCGCCTAACACCCTGCCGAACCTCGCCGCCCGGCGAAGGATCCGCCTGATCACATAGCCGCGACCCTCATTGCCCGGTGTAATCCCGTCGGTGATCGCAAAGACGATCGAGCGAATATGGTCGGCGATCACGCGGAGGGCATTGTCGGTCTTGTTGCCCAACTGCGAGGTATACTTATGCCCCGTCATCTCGGCGATGGCACCGATGATCGGCATGAAAAGGTCCGTATCGTAGTTGCTGGATTTATCCTGCATGACCGCGGTAATCCGTTCGAGCCCGGCGCCGGTATCGACATAATTTGCAGGAAGTTTTATCAGCTCCCCACCCGCCTGGCGATTGAACTGGATGAACACAAGGTTCCACAGTTCGATATACCTGGCGCATCCGGCGTTGACCTCGCACTTGTGCCCTTTGATATGCTTATGGTCGCACCTGTCGGGGCCAAGGTCGATATGGATCTCGCTGCACGGACCGCACGGGCCCGTCTCGCCCATCTCCCAGAAATTATCCTTCTTGTCGCAGGCCAACACCCGCTCGGCGTCGATAGGCGTAATCTTCGTCCAAAGCTCCCTGGCCTCCTCGTCAGGTTTGCTGCCGTCCTTGTTGTCGCCGGCAAAAACCGTCGCCCACAACTTATCGGGGTCGATGCCGTAAACGTCGACCAAAAGCTCCCACGCCCACTTGATAGTCTCAGCCTTGAAATAATCGTCGAACGACCAGTTGCCAAGCATCTCGAAAAACGTGTGGTGATACGTATCGATCCCGACCTCCTCGAGGTCGTTATGCTTGCCGCTTACACGGATGCACTTCTGGCTGTTGGCGGCACGCGTGTAGTCGGGCTTGCTGAGGCCGAGAAAAATATCCTTGAACTGGTTCATCCCCGCGTTGGTGAACAAAAGCGTAGGGTCGCCAACCGGCACAACCGGGGCGCTCGGAACAAACTTATGATCCCTCTCGCGGAAAAAATCAATAAACGTGCTTCTTATCTCTTTCGATGTACGCAACCCTGCACCTCAGATGTAATCCGCTATTACTCTTTAGCCATACCCTTTGCCGCGAGCACCTTCTGCTCGATCTCATTGGCAAGCTCTTTATTTTCTATCAGCAGGTTCTTGGCGTTTTCCTTGCCTTGGCCCAGCCGCATCTTGCCGTAGTTAAGCCATGCCCCGCTCTTCTGGATTATCTCGCACTCGATCCCCAGGTCCAGAAGGTCGCCCTCCCGGCTTATACCGCCGTCGAACATCAGGTCGAACTCCGCGGTCTTAAACGGAGCGGCAACTTTATTCTTAACGATCCTTGCCCGAACCCGGTTGCCGGTCGCCTGGCCGGCGGAATTCTTTATCGTCGCTATCCGCCTGACGTCGATCCTCACGGAACTGTAAAACTTCAGTGCGTTTCCGCCCGGCGTCGTCTCGGGGTTACCGAACATCACGCCGATCTTCATGCGGATCTGGTTAATGAATATCAGGCACGTCTTGCTCTTGCCGATGACGCTCGTAAGTTTCCTCATCGCCTGGCTCATCAGCCTAGCCTGGAGACCGACGTGGCTCTGGCCCATCTCGCCCTGGACCTCCGCAGCCGGGACCAGCGCCGCGACCGAATCGACCACGATAATATCGACAGCGTTGGATTTAACTAACATCTCGACGATATCCAAAGCCTGCTCGCCGGTATCGGGCTGACTGACTAAGAGATTGTTGACATCAACGCCTAATTTCTTCGCCCAGGTGACATCGAGGGCATGCTCGGCATCGACAAACGCGGCGACACCACCGTCCTTTTGAGCGTTAGCAATCGCATGAAGGGCCAGCGTAGTCTTACCCGACGATTCAGGACCGAACAGCTCGCATACCCTGCCGCGAGGAATACCGTTGCCGCCAAGGGCCATATCAATGGAAATCGCACCGACACTGATGCCCTCGATCTTCGAGATGTTCGATTCGTCCATCTTCATGATCGCGCCGGTACCGTACTGCTTTTCAATCTGGGCGATCGCCCGATCCAGCGCACTGGCCCCGGACGAAGCCTTTTTGGCGGCTGTGCCAGCCTTTTTTACAACTGCAGTGGTCTTTGCGGTGGTTTTTTTCGCCTTTTTTGTCTTAAGCATACCTATTCTCCTCTAAACCCATCCTGATTATATTATTGCAGCGATACTCTGCTCACTACAGTATAGATTGGCCCGGTCGATGTCAATTCACTTTTGTAAATACACACCGAATCGACCGCAAGCGGCCCCAGGCTGACATCGCTGCAATCGCCAAGATGTTTTCCCATCTTCACCCCAGCCGCAGCATTCTTTACCCGGCACAGCGTCAAATGGCCCTTAAAGCCCTTCCGGTCGCCGGCAAAACCGATCTCAAACAACCGCGTGTCAAGCTCGGACTGGAGCGACTCGAGAGCGTCATTTTCCCGGACACCGACCCACACCACGCGTACCGTTTGGCCGAAGGAGCCGACCCGTTCTATCTCTATCGAAAATCCCTTGTGCCCACTGACGACCTCCGAAAGGACCCGGCAAACATCCACCACCTCACGGTCCCTGATCTCGCCCAAAAACTTGAGCGTCAAATGGATCAGGTCCGGGTCAGCCCACTTGACATCCGGCCTGTCCAGCGCGGTCGCCCGGCGCAAATCCCGCATCAGACGCTTGATCTCCGTCCGAATCCGGTCATTGATATCTATGGCAATAAAACAGCGCATCTCGCAGGCTTATTAGGACCTTCCTCTGACAAATATGAAACCGCTGGCCTTAGCGCTCAGTCGCGACCGGACGGATGAGAAAATCAAAACTGCGTCACCTTCCGCAGCATATCGAACCGCTCGTCTATGTCGTCCTTTTCGATCGCCTTGATGCCGTGGATGGAGAAATCACCGATCGTAAACGAAGAGGCAACCGTTCCGTAAACTATCGCGTTTCGCAGCGAGATCACATCGACCTTGCCTACCTGCGCCAAATGACCCATCATCGCACCGGCGAAAGAATCGCCCGCACCGGTAGGATCGATCACGATCGACGTCGGAAAAGCCGGCAGAATAAAACAATCGCCGTCGCTATTGCACATCATCGAACCATACTCGCCCTTCTTGATGATTACCACCCGCGGACCCATATCAAGGATGCTCTGAGCGGCTGTCATCAGGTTCCGCTGACCGGTTAACAGCTTGGCCTCGCCTTCGTTGAGGACCAGCATGTCTATCCTGTCCAAAAGCTCCTTGAGGTCGTCTATCGAGGTAACGATCCAGTGGTTCATCGTGTCGGCGGCGACAAAGGCCGGACTGGTCATCTTCTCCAGAAGTTCCAATTGCAGACTCGGAGCCGTATTGGCAAGAAACACAAATTCGCTGTCCATATAAGCATCGGGGACCGCCGCCGGAGCCTCCGCCAGAACATTCAACTCGACCCCGTCGGTCTTGGCGTCGTTCATATCACCTTCGTAGGAACCGGCCCACCGAAAGGTCTTGCTCTCATGGCGAATCTCGAGCCCGGCAAGATCAACGTCCATATCCTTGAACACCTCTTCAAGGTCGAAAGGACAGTCATCCCCCACTACGCCTGAGAAACGAACCGGGGTGAAAAAACTGGCAGCCATACTGAAATGAACCGCCGAACCGCCGATACAATCTTCACTGAAACCGAAAGGTGTCCTTACCGTATCGATACCGATCGAACCTGTTACCAAAAGCGACATTGCCTAAGCCTCCCAAAAATCAATGTTCATTCCAGTTCCGTACCGTCCTTGAATTTCTGCAACGTAATATCTATTCTCTTTAAAGTATTTTCCATTCCAAGCATATCCACCGAATCGAAGATCGGCGGGCTGATCGTGCCGCCGCAGATAGCTACACGCAGCGGCTGGGCGACCTTACCGAGCCCGACCTGCTTTTCCTCGGCCAGAGAGCGAAGCATACCTTCGATACTCTCGGAGCTTACCTCGTCAAGTGCGGCGAGCCTGTCACGTACAATGCTTAGAATAGCCAAACCGTCATGCTTGAGCAAGACCTTTTTGACGGCGGTTGCGTTATATTCGACCCCGTCATTCAGGACAAAAAGAAACCGGCTTTTCACCTCGATCTCAGCCAGAGTTCTGGCACCCTGATTGGCCGCGAGCAGCCTTTCAAGCAATGAATCTTCGGCTGAGGCGACCGGCGAGTTGACTACTTTCAGATAATCCTTAAAATGCCCCAAAAGCTTGCCGCTGCCAGCCGCTAACCTGATATGCTCGGTATTGAAGGCCATGAGCTTCTTGCGGTCGAAAAGGCTGTTCGCCTTG
>DAOVVQ010000328.1 GCA_030637065.1 Planctomycetota bacterium | reverse complement strand
TTGCCCCGGTGGCCGTTGTTTTCAAACCGATCGTAAACTCACCATTGCCGGTAATTATGGAATTAACGTCAACCTCGTACCAGCTTTGAGCATCGATCGGACCGACGGTATCGACCGCATCGCCCCAAACCAGGTCCTGCGACAGGTTCCATGTCAGGGTTTCCTCCTGCCAGTCGCCCGTGACCGGATGCGCGATCAGATCGGCAAAACCGTTGTCCCAGCTTTTCACACGGAACACCGCATTTCGCACTCCGCCATCAAAACCGGTTATATCGAACTTAAAGAAGCAGTATCGCTGATTTACCGTTACGCGGATCGACTCGTTACTTCCCCAGTTGTTGTCGGGGTATGCGGAATTGATCGTCGCATCGTCGATCGGATAAAACACCGTTACCGGACCGGGGTCAGGCGGAAGGCCGACCGTAAAACTCCAGACATCCCCGGTTACAATGGAACTATCGGCCAAAACCGTATCCACACGCCAATAGTACGTGGTGTTGTCCTCCAGAACGGGCGAGTAGATGTTATTCGGGTCCCGAAGCGTAACCTTATACTCAGCGGACGCAGCAGGCTCTTTTACGGCATTGGTAACCGCGCTATGGTCGGTACCAAAATAGATATCGGCGGCTGTGCCGTAGCGCCCGATAAGGAACATCAGGTCCTTGTCGGTCGGCATATACATCGAACCGTCAGCGGGGATCGGCATCGTCGCCTTCGTCTCCTGCCGTCCGGGGATCCAGTAGGCATCATCGCCGTATTCATACGCCCCGATATCGGGTGCCGCTCCGAGATAACCATCGGTAATTCCGGGAATAATGATCCCGGCGTCGATGACGTCGCTGCCTGCCTTCGGTCGAAAGTCCATATTGACCGGGTCGCGCAACTGCTCACCGGCATCCGTACCGGTAATATAGCCGTTCCAGTTGTTCGAATGCGTTCCTGGGATGGGATAGATCGAAACCGCACCGCTGCGATCGCCCGCGATCCTGTCGGCTAAGTTATTTCGTGTGACACTGTTTGGATTGGCAAGACCGTCGAGCGGAAGCATGATGTTGTTTTTGTCGCTGTGGCCGATACAAGTGTTGTTGTATGTCAGATGCGCATCGCCCTTAACCTGCATCGCTCCTCTCATGTCAAATCCGATCTGGTGATGATTCGTACCAACCAGTCCGGTATCGCCATCCCACCGGCTGCCGTACTTCTTGGTCTTGAGGAACCAGTTATATGCACGGATAGTACCAATTGTGTTGGCGCTGTTGCACTGCAAAGCGGTCCCGTCGGTCTGCACCTGCTGATAGCCGAATCCGTCGAAACGATTGTACGTATGGATCCTGTTTTCCTGAGGGCCCGCGTTGGTCTTTACCGCGGCCCTGGTACCGCTGATATAAAAAGTATTCCGCGTGAATTTGTTTACCTGCAATATCGATGAGGTGTACCCTATCCCAAGCATACAAGTATGATGAAACAGGTTGTTGTGCAGCTCGGTACCGCTGCCATTGAATTGGATCGCCCCGTGCTCGGTATATTCCATGACGCAATTGACAAGGGCATTGTAATCGCCGCGAAGGCTCGTCTGATAATCCGAGTCGTCGGGATCATACGGATAGATACCTAACAACCGCTGTGAAGCATCCGGATAGGACAGGTGACAGTCTTCAATCCGTATATGTGTCGAACTTTGGCCCCAGTCGGTGCGGAAGTTCGCTGCAAAAAAGTCCAGGCCCCTTATCGTGACATGATCGCAATCTTCTATATTGAAGGCATGGGTCATGGTCCTTCCGCGAACATTTCGGCTGGAAGGGTCCAGGCCGTCATCGGCCCAGAGATAAAGCGTATTGTCCGCGGGCGTATAGTACCATTCCCCGGCCTGGTCGAGGGCGTTTAAGTGCTCGATAATAAAGCTTTTCGAGCTTGAGTACCCTTTGTTCTTTGCCGAATCATTCAGCGGCAGATGCGTAAAGATATTGCTCCCAGCCATATGACTTTCGATCAGCCGCTCGCCGTTGCCCGGCCCCTGCTTTATCAGCGCCAGGATCGCCGAGCCGCCCTGAAAACTAAGCCCCGTCGCCGCCAGATCGTGATAAGCGGGATTATTCTCGATGATACCGTTTGCATCCGTCCCATCCATGTTCGCGTGCGCCCACGTAGTCGTCTTGCTCCACCAGCTCCCGTCTTCCGGCTCCCAGGTGCCGTCGTTGCGAACCACCGGATCGGCTGGGTGCGTCGCCGCATTGGGCCAGCGAGCGGTGATCTGCATACGATCGTCCACAAACAACTGCCAGACATCCTCAGCCAGCACGGTCTTGTAAATTTTGCCGCTGTGCAGGCTCCATCCACCGACGGCAATATCAGCTATCGCCTCGGTGCCATCGATCGTTACCTCCTCGCCGGGGTAGCTGATAAAGACGATCGGATCCGCATCGGTCCCATGCAAGCCGGTCATAACAACCGCCTCATGATAAGAGCCGCCGCGAATATAAACCGTATCACCGGCTGAGACCATATCCGCCGCCCTCTGGATCGTCGCAAACGGAGCGGCAAACGTACCCGGATCGCTGTCGCTGCCAGCCGTTGCAACATAATAATCAGTCGCCAAAGCCGACACCGCCAGCAGCATCAATACTGCCGCGATCAAACCCGAAACTACCCTGATCTTACACCTCGTCATCAATACTCTCCAATGTTAAAAGTCTAACCTCCAACTGAGCCCAGGCCTGCGAAGTAAACAGCACGAGCACAAGATAAAGACTCAGAACGAGGGCAATAGCCTCGGGGCATAGGATATGACGCACCTTTTTGTCTGTATCACTATACATTTTTTTGCTTCTCGAATTACTCATTTACTTTACCTTTGTATCTCACGGCAAACCAAGCCAGCTTTCGCCGAGAATTCTAACGTCATTGGGGTCAACCGCCCCGCTTACATTGAGGTCGGCACCGTCGCACCATCCCGGTGAGAAGCAGGCTTCCATGAAATGCAGCGAGATCACCGCAAAATCCGCATAATCAATGCCAACGCCGCCGGCAATGTCCGGGTGGATCTGTCCCTGGATGTAGAATGTTGTGTCGCGGTTTGCCTGAATATTGCCGTTAAATACACCTGTTCCGCCGGGGTACGGATTTACATCGACATCGCGCGTGATGTAAATTCGCGAATCCGCATCGGACTGGTTGGTTCCTATTACGATCGCATATTCTGTATCGGCCTGCAATGTACCGATCGCGGCGGTCGTGCCCTGTGACAGGTTGAAGGTGGCGTAGTCACCTCCGAGGAAGGAGAGGCCGTCCATGGAGAATGTTGTCGAACCGAGCAGAGTTCCGTCGGTTGAAGGCGAGCCAGTCCAGCCGGTATAGACCGAAAACGTCGCTTCGGCCCCAGTCGGATAAGGATTGGCCTGGCCGTCCCTTTTCAGGCGGAATGTGACCGCGTCAAGAAGGAACGGGCGGCTATATGTAAAGGTCTGGCCGGATTCAGTCGTATCGCTGATGCGAAACTGGCTTGCGCCGATATCGGGGCTAAATACGAGGACGTCTTGTGTTGGCGGCGAGGCGTTAAAGAAAATAGTGGAAATCGCCGGCACCGATTCGGTCGTTGCGCTCTCGGCAGAAGAAAAACCGCCGGCATTGCCTAATATATCCCGCATCTGCACGCGGTAGGTGTACGTATTACCCGGCAGCAGGCCGGTATCCGTATACGTCGGGCTTATCTGCCAG
>DAOVVQ010000264.1 GCA_030637065.1 Planctomycetota bacterium | reverse complement strand
GACAAGTCCCCATCTTCACGAGGCCACAACAAAAGATGCCAATGATTGCCCATCAGGCAGTAGCCCAGCAAACGCATCGGAAAATGCTCCAGACCTTCCGCTAAAACCCGTTCAAAGGCTTCAAAATCACCGGCCTTCTTGAAAAGGCGCAAACGACCATTGGCACGATTTAAAACGTGATAAACGATATTGCCCAAATTTTTACGCTTGCGACGAGGCATATAACTTACTCAAACTGACCGATTTTAGGCCGCGAGGAGGTTTTCCAGGCAGCGTATAACTTTTTTATCATCAACAAAAAGGCTCCTGACCCCTTAAATTCCCTTAAAATTTCGGACTTTCCCATCCATAGGCAATGACCGCCTCCACATCATTTTTCAGTGAAGAGACAACATAAAAAAACACCCTGCGGCAGTCACATTTTCGCTCATTGCAGAACATCTCACGAAGGGTATATTCTCCTGCGGGAAGCCCAAGAGATAATTCATCCTGTACCGTAATTGTGCGGGTTTCACTTTCTGCTAACTCAGGACAAAGATCCTTGAAAAAAGCATATGGCATTAGTAGCTCCTTATAATTGTTCAGCCAAGGGAAAATAAGGTTCCTGACACCTTATTTTCCGAGGTAGGTTAGCATCGCGTCTCATGGATAGAATCACGCCCAGGACGGACAGGAAAAAAAGCGGCAGGTGAAGAAGGCCCAGCCACATTACGTCAGAACAAAACAGTTTGGGGACATTGTAGATGGCCAGGATTATGCCTGCTGCGCTGGTGACACGCAGCACCACAATATTGACCATTGGATAGAAAAATATCAGCACCGCCAGGTACACGGGCGTCATCATACAAAACGTCAGAGCCGAACCTGACGTAATGAAATTTCCAAGGTCCAAATCGAGACTGCAGGTTGCCAAGTCCAGGGGCATCCAGAAGGCAATTGCCGCCGCAGCTATGACGCCATATTTCCAAACAGGTCGTTTCTGCACGGAGAAATCGTTGAAACCGGAAAATGCCTCCCAGAACCACGCTGCCGCCACAAGTCCGAACATGATGACGCCCGAAGGAATAACGCTTAAACCATATCTCGGCGTTATCGCAGTCACTTGCATCACAAAGAGCAGGTAGGAGATCCCGGCGTGAATAGCGAAGACAATGCGGACTTTGCCGCGAAATACTATGAGCAGCACAATAACAGAAACAGCGACCCCCTGGAACACCGGAAAGACTTGCCCGCATGAGAAGAACAAAGCACGGCTGAGAGTCATAGTGACAATCTTGTACATCTCATCGAAACTAAAATTCTTAGTTGTCAATACAGGAAGGAACTGTAGCAAAATCAAGCCGACAAAAAACCACCAGCGTCGCGTTAGACCGTCATACTTTCTGTAAGTACTCCGGCGTGTCTCAATTGCAGAATGCTCCATTTGAAATCCCTAAAAATCGGCGACAGGATACTGAATGCTTCAAACTCGCTCGCCAACACCCTCACTGGCGATCCGTATCATATTCTCGATCACCTTCCCGCCCGTCGGCGTCAGGATACTCTCCGGATGAAACTGCACACCATAAACAGGCAGGCTCTTATGCTGGACGCCCATTATGATGCCCTCGAACTCGGCTGTCTCTTCGAGGCAGTCCGGCAGCGTCGAATCGGCGCAAAGGCTGTGATAGCGGCCTGCCTGCAAGGGGTTCTCCAGCCCGGCAAAAACGCCCTTGCCGGTATGCGTTACCCGCGAGCCCTTGCCGTGCATCACAGCCGGGGCGTGACCGACCGTGCCGCCGAAATACTGCACGACCGACTGATGACCCAGGCAAACGCCGAAAAGCGGGACCTTATCCTTAAAGTAGTCGATCGCGGCTAACGAAACCCCGGCCTTATCCGGCGTACCGGGTCCGGGCGAGATCACCACAAGCTGGGCTCCGAACTCATCGGCGACCTTCTTAAGCTCATCAAGCGGAGTATCGGCGCGATAAACCTTCGTCGGGCAGTCACGCTTACCGAACTCGTCGACGAGGTTATAAGTAAACGAATCAAAATTGTCTATGAATAATACTCTAACAGTTCCCATAGGATTCCCCTGCCACTATTGACCTTAAATCGCCGCCATTAGCCTCTGATCGCCCGCAGGCAAGAGCCCGCTTTGTGGTCCGTTTCCTCAAATTCCGTCGTCGGCACGCTGTCGTGCACTATTCCGGCGCCGGCCCTGATATACGCGACACCGCCCCGCAACTGAATACTGCGGATCGTAATACAACTGTCGAACTGGCCGTCGACGGTAAGATACATCACCGCCCCGCCGTAATAGCCGCGTTTATTCTTCTCAAGCCGCCGAATGATCTTCATCGCCTCGATCTTGGGAGCACCGGTAAGCGTACCCATATTCATGGTAGCGAGATAAGCGCTCAAAGCATCGAGATCCCCGCGAAGCTGACCCTTAACGTTGGAAACTAAATGCATGACAGACTCGTATTTTTCTGCAATCAGCATTTCGTTTACGATCCGCGAGCCGGGCGCTGCTACTCTGGCTATGTCGTTTCTTGCCAGGTCTACGAGCATCATGTGTTCGGCGAGTTCCTTACGGTCGAGTTTTAGCTCGGCTTCGTATCTGGCGTCGGAGTCGGGGTCGATCTTGCCGTTTACCCTTCCTCGCGGCTTGGTTCCGGCGATCGGACGGATCTCGACAACCCGCCCCTCGGTTCCGCTGACCTTCAGGTTCAGTTCGGGGCTGGCACCGGTTAAGATCGTGTTTTGGGTGTTGAGGTAGAACATGTATGGCGAGGGGTTCAGTTCCCTTAGCCGCCGGTAGACGTCGAGGGGCTCATCTTTGCAGGGCTCGGTGATCGTTCGGCTCAGGACTACCTGGAAGATGTCGCCTTCTATGATATGGTCTTTGGCGGTCCGGACCATTTTTTCGTACTCGGGCTGGTCGGTGTCCGTCCCAGCCGGGATGAGCTGGCCATCGAAGCAGCGCGGCTGGGGCATTGGCTGCTCTAAGGCGGCATAATAGCTCGCAAAGCAGGCCTCGGCATCGGCTATGATCGACTCGCGGTCGTCGTCGGTGATCATTACATTGACGACGATGTGGCCCTGGCCGGTCTGGTGGTCCATGAGGAAGATATTGTCAGCAAAGTAGACCTCGTAGTCCGGGTTGCCGAGTATGTCGCTCTCGTTGGCGTCGAGTTGCTCGAACTGGTCGATAAAGTCGTAACTGAGGGCTCCCAACAGGCCGCAGGTCACGCGGAAGGGCTGGCTGGCAAGCTCAAAGGCGAACGCGACAGCCCGAAGGACGTCCATCTGGTTGACGGTTTTCAGGCGTGCCTCCTCGTCAACCATCTCGTCGGACTGGCTCAGCGTGCCGGAAATCTCGTCATCGGCGAAATTGACCGCCTGGCAGAACGAAAATCGGGCTTTATCAGCCGCCAGGAACCGGAGCATCCGCTTTCCGGTGGCTGAGAGGGCCTTAATGGTGAACTCGGCACCGGTACCGGTGAGATAGAGGGCAGGGTCGGCTGTGCCGAAGGTTAGCGTGCCGGCGTCCTTTTCCAGGTGCTCGCGGGACTCAAACAGGCACGAATCCTGCTTGCGACCGTAATCCGACAGCCTGGCGAAATACTCGACGGGACAGCCGATCCCGATGTCGCGAACGACGGGGATTATCTGGCCGGCTTTGCCCGACTTTATTTGTTCGATATATTTGTCCATCTAAAACAGTATCCAGTATTCAGTATCCAGTATTCAGTATTCAGTATCCAGTATTCAGTATTCAGTCCCGATAAATCGGGATTTCGCTGCGCTCAATATTCAGTGGCCAGTGGCCGGAATCCCTGTAAATCCTGTTAATCCCGTCTAATCTGTCCCAGTATGTTATTTTTGGATTGGGCTTAATGCAATAAAAAAATCGCAGCCCGTGTAAGTACAGGCTGCGATTAAGGATCGAAAAGTAAGTGCAAAGAGAGCGCTGCCGCCTGCCTATTTCAAGACAAGTCGCCACCAATTAACAGCGTTTTTGCAATAAATATCATTCATATCACGTGACATTAGACAATATCATCGCTTGTTTGTCAAGAAAAAAATGGCGTTTACGTGGTCATGCTTTAACCCTATAATCTACAAATTGATCGAATAATGGGTTATGTAATCGAATGATAGAGAGGGAAGTATTGTGAAATTTGGCTATTTTGACGATTCCAGCAGGGAATATGTAATCGAGACTCCTCAGACGCCTTATCCGTGGATCAATTATCTTGGGAATGAGGAGTTCTTTTCTATAATCTCGAATTCGGCTGGGGGGTATAGCTTTTATAAGGATGCGCGGCTTCGCCGGATCACCCGGTATCGGTACAATAATATACCGCTGGATTCTAACGGAAAATATTTCTACATCCATGAAGATGGCCAAGTTTGGAATCCCGGATGGCAGCCGGTGAAGGCGGATCTGGATTCGTACCAATGTCGACACGGTTTGGGTTATTCGAGGATCAGGGGCGAAAAGAACGGTTTGTCGGCGGAGGTTCTTTATTTTGTCCCGCTGGGGTTTAGCTGTGAAGTTCAGAAGCTGACTCTAAAGAATAATTCCGACAAGGCCAGGAGCTTTAAGCTGTACTCGTTTGTCGAGTGGTGCCTGTGGAATGCCCTGGATGATATGACTAATTTTCAGCGGAATTTTTCCACGGGTGAAGTTGAGATCGACGGCTCGGCGCTCTATCACAAGACCGAATATAAAGAGCGCCGCGATCATTACGCGTTTTATTCCGTTAATTCGGAGATTTCCGGTTTCGATACGGACAGGGAGGCGTTTCTCGGCACCTATAACGGGCTGGATCGCCCGGATGTTGTTTTTGATAATCGATCGAAGAATTCCGAGGCGCATGGCTGGTCGCCGATCGCCTCTCATTGTCTGGATATTACCCTTGAAGGCGGCGAAGAAAAGGAGCTGGTGTTTGTTCTGGGTTATATTGAAAATGCCGAAGAGGAGAAATGGCAATCGGCTGGGGTTATTAACAAGGGCAAAGCCAAAGAGATGATCGAAAGTTTTGCGACTCCCCAGAAGGTCGAAAAGGCATTAGGGCAATTAAAGGCGTACTGGGACGGGCTTTTGTCGGTCTATCGTGTCCAAAGCCACGATGAAAATCTGGACAGGATGGTCAATATATGGAACCAGTACCAGTGTATGGTTACGTTTAATATGTCGCGGAGTGCTTCCTATTTCGAGAGCGGCATTGGCCGGGGGATGGGTTTTCGCGATTCCAACCAGGACCTGATCGGCTTTGTTCACCAGGTGCCCGAGCGGGCGAAACAGCGGATACTCGATATCTCGGCAACCCAGTTCGACGATGGCAGCGCGTATCATCAGT
>DAOVVQ010000217.1 GCA_030637065.1 Planctomycetota bacterium | reverse complement strand
GTTCAGAGCTTGTCGAACGGGGCAGGCTCTTTGATAGACATAATATCGCTTCACAGCTACCACTTTAGTACTGCGCCGGTGTCTGCGCTGGTTGCCATTGTTGCGTATTTGGCGAGGTATCCCTTTGTTATGCTGGGGGTTCTTGGTTTGAATCGTTTTTTTCGTTCGGCCAGTTCGGCGTCGGTGAGTTTTACGTTCATGGCGCTGTTTGGGATATCGATCTCGATGATATCGCCGGGCTCTAAGAGTCCTATCGGCCCTCCGACGGCTGCTTCGGGGCTTACGTGTCCGATGCATGCTCCGTGTGTTCCGCCGCTGAACCTGCCGTCGGTTATCAGGGCGACCGATTCGCCTAATCCTGCGCCCATGATGTAGCTTGTCGGGCTTAGCATCTCCTGCATTCCCGGTCCGCCCTTTGGTCCTTCGTAGCGGATGACGACGACATCGCCTTTCTTGACTTTTCCAGCGAGGATGCCTTCGCAGGCCTCTTCCTGGCTCTCGAAGATTACGGCTGGGCCGGTGTGGGTTAGCATTGACTTTGCGACGCCGGCGCTCTTGACCACACTGCCGTTGGGCGCAAGGTTGCCGTGAAGGATAGCTAATCCGCCCGTTTTGGAGTAGGGATCGTCTATCGTGTGTATGCAGTCGGTATTGGTGATCTCGGCATTGGCGAGGGCCTCGGCGAGGGTGATCCCGCCTACCGTCATGCAGTCGCCATCGAGCATTCCGTCGATCCGGCTGATCTCCTTGAGGATCGCGCTTATGCCGCCTGCTGCGTCGATGTCTTCCATGTGCCAACTGCTTGACGGGGAAATCTTGCAGATGTTGGGGCATTTGGCGGAGATGGCGTTGATGCGATCCAGGCTGTATTCGATCCCAGCCTCATGGGCCAGGGCGAGTGTGTGCAGAACGGTATTAGTCGAGCCGCCCATTGCCATGTCGAGGACGAAGGCGTTGTCGATCGATTTTTTCGTGACGATGTCCAGGGGCTTTAAGTCCGTGCGGATAAGTTCCATGATCTGCTTTCCAGCGTCCTGATAGAGCTGCTGTCGTTTCGGATCGGTAGCTAATATGGTCCCGTTTCCGGGAAGGGCCATGCCGATGGCCTCGCAGAGGCAGTTCATGCTGTTGGCGGTAAAGAGGCCCGAGCAGCTTCCGACGGAGGGGCATCCGCTGCATTCGAGTTCCTTTAGCCGGGCTTCGTCGATCTTGCCGGCATTGAAGGCTGCGACGCCTTCGAATACGCTGACGAGGTCGGTGACCTGGCCGTCTTTGGTCTTTCCCGCAGCCATAGGACCGCCGGAGACAAATATCGTCGGGACATTGAGCCGCATCGAGGCCATTAGCATTCCGGGGATGATCTTGTCGCAATTGGGAATACAGACCAGCCCGTCCAGGCTGTGGGCGCGGACCATGGTCTCGACGGCGTCGGCGATGATCTCGCGAGAGGCCAATGAGTATTTCAT
Source organism: Planctomycetota bacterium (assembly GCA_030637065.1). Lineage (GTDB taxonomy): Bacteria > Planctomycetota > Phycisphaerae > Sedimentisphaerales > Anaerohalosphaeraceae > DAOVVQ01. Next base: position 5,176 of record DAOVVQ010000217.1, on the reverse strand, counting down.
GCCGGTATGGCCCATGGCGATCCCGTCGCAGATGGCTATTGTGCTAAACTCGAACGGCACGCCGCCCGCCTGGCGAATAGCGTCCTTGACGACCCTGGCTACCTCGTTTAAGTGGACGTGGCCGGGGACGATATCGCAATAGCTGTTGGCTACGGCGATAAAAGGCTTGCCCATATCTTCATCTTTCAGCCCGCAGGCACGCAGCAGGGCCCGGTGAGGGGCTCGCTGAAAACCCTTTTTTACGGTATCGCTCAACATTTTTTTGCTCCGAAATCGCTTTTAATTTTAACAAATCCGTTTTATTGACACAATTAGCCGTGTCATTTGCCATATTTCAAGGGGCTATTATAACCGGTGCGGGAGAAAGCATAAACTGTTAAATTGGCGGATTTGCCTGTTTTCAGGGACAAATGCCTCTTTTGACGCCGGTCAGGGGACTTTGGGGCACAGCTGGCCCGTTCGGGGCGGGGGTAATTGCAGAATGTCAAATTCAGGAATTGTTAAATCCGTTGTAAATACGGTTGCAGATATTGCCGTTAAACGTATAATCTTAGAATAAATGTGATTACAGAATTGGCGATGTTATGGAGGTCGATATGCCAGGTAGATTTTTTGTACGGTCGGCGGTAATTATGGTCTGTTTATGGGCGGTTTTATCGGGTTGCGAGGCGCCTTCCGATAAAGGGGTGAGCGTTGAGCCCTCGCGGGCAAAGCCAACAGCAAAGCCTTCGGGGACGGAATTGGTATTGAAGTTTTCGGTTGGCGATACGTCGACGTACAGGGTCAAGACCGAGACCGTCAAGGATTACAGGTTCGAGCAGCCGTCATTGGGCAAACTTGACGAGAAGCAGTCTGGTGCAGGGACCACGGTTCGCTTCGATCAGTTGATCAAAAGTGTCGATGCCGAAGGAAATGCAGTTGCAAAGATCACGCTGACGTCGATTAATTATGTTATGAGGCAGGAGAACAGCATCAAGTTTGATTTTGACAGCGAGCGCGAGGAGGACAAGAAAAAACCTTTCGCCCGCTTGATCGGTCAGAGTTACACGATCAGTATGTCCCCTGGCGGGAGCGTTGAAGTTATCGATGCGACCAGGGCGCGGGGCATTGTCAAAGATTCGTCTGCGGCGAAACTGGCGGAAAGTTTTCTTAGTGACCGGGCGATCATCAAGCGTCATTCGATCCCGGCACTCCCGGAAGAGGCGTTATCGGCAAAACCCGGCAAGACGTGGAGCAGGATCAAGTCTCCGCCGAAGGGTTTGTTGGCGCCTAAAAAATTCGAGATGATGTATACGCTGGAAAAGATAGAAAAGCACGGCGGGAGTCGTTTTGCATTTATTGAAATGAGCGCGATTGAAAGCGAAGGGTCCGACCAGACGAACGGGGCAAGCCCGTTGGGGCCGTTTTCTAAAATGTTCGATACCAAAGAGGAGCTTACGGGGCGGGTGGTTTTCGATCTGGACGACGGGTCCGTGTCACTTTATAAAGAAGATCTGATCGCAACTTACCTGGCTGCACAAAATGCCGAGGGCGAAGAGCAGCAGGACAAGGGGCCGGATACTCTGTTGATGCGTTTTACGGATGCTATCACCGTGGAAAAAATCCATTAGTTTGTTTGTAAAGAAAGCCCGGCATTATGATTGAGACGTTTTTCGTGAAAAGTAATGTATTGGTCAGGACTGTAAAAGCGGTGGCTTTTGGGCTGCTTATCTTTGCGATATGCGGCTGTCAGGAGCAGGTGCAGAGGGGCCAACTGTTTTCGGTTGACTTCGAGCCCGACGCGCCGGTGCGGTACAAGTTCATTTCGGCACGGAACGTCTCTACCAACCTTAAATCGGGTTCGAAGAGCAGTTCTCAGACGGCATCCGAGACGCTGGAGCTGGTGATGGACTTTAAATTTTCCGGCGGCGACAAGTTCGGTATAGGCGAAATAACCGCCACATGCCGGTCTGCGAAGGTTACACGTAAGGGGTTTTCAGGCCCGAGGATGGGGCTCGATCCGATAGAAGGACTTGCCGGGCGAAGCTACACTTTCCAGCTCAATCCCACGGGCATAATAACCGAGTACTCTCAGATCGAGTCGCTGGTGCAGGAGCTTGGCGAAAGGGCGTTTACTTCTTCCACTCAGAGCGGACGGATCAAGGGCCAGGATATGATTACGGATTTCATGGCCATGCAGTGGTATTTATGGGATGCGATAGCGAGCATCGAAGAGCCCCTGAAGGGTCTTTCCGTCGGTCAGAGCTGGACGAGTCAGCAGTATGTTCCCTTGCCGATGCCGCTGTCGGCGGTCAGGCACGCGGTCAGGGAGAATACATACACGCTTACGGGGATTACCGAGTCTGAAACGAGCCCGAAGGCGGTGATCACGAGTTCTTACGGCATGACGGAACTGCCGGGGCAAGAGTGGCCCGTACCGTACAGCGGCAGTTACAGGATGAGGGGGATGTTTGGTTTTCTGCGGAATTATGATTTCACCTCGCTTTCCGGATCGGGTGAACAGATTATCGATCTTGAATCGGGAACCGTCGAGAGTTTTCAGCAGCAGTACAAAATCGGCATGAAAGCGACGTTTATGCTGCCGTTAGGTGATATTTCGCCGCGGGTGACGTTGAGCCAAAAGATCAGTGCCGAGCGGCTGGAACTCTGAGCGGCAGGTGGTATGCACGAATCCGGGTCAATCGTTTCTGCATTTATTCTAAGGGGTCTGATCATTGGAGCGAAAGAACCTGTGGGCGCCATGGCGGATTAAATATATTCAGGGATTGCCCAAGAGCGACGGTTGTTTTCTGTGCGATTACCTTGAAGACCGCGACCATGATAAGGAGAACCTTGTTCTCTGGCGGACGGAGCGTTCGATCGTGGTCTTTAACAAGTTCCCGTACAACAACGGCCATTTGCTGATAGCACCGGTAAGACACATCCCCAATCTTGACGATGCCGACGATGCCGAGCTGCTTGAGATCATGAGGCTTACACGGGATTGCCAGAAGGCACTGAGTGCGGCGATCCACCCTCACGGTTTCAATGTCGGCATGAACTTCGGCAGGTGTGCCGGTGCGGGGCTGCCCGGGCATGTCCATGTGCATATAGTGCCGCGATGGGACGGGGATACCAATTTCATGCACGTTTGCAGCGATACGGATATTATAAGCCAGAGCCTTATCGAACTATACGACGAGCTAAGGCAGATCAGCGTTAAAGAGAATCTGCCGAGTGTATGAAAGTGTGTAATATTTTAGCCAAATGCAAGAAGGCAGGAATCCGCCCCGTTCGGCTTCGCTCAGGGCAGGCTTGGCGGATGCTATTTCATGCTGGATTCCCGCCTTCCCGGCTGTGACTCGCTCCGCCGCGGCGAGCGCGGGAATGACAAATCGCATGTGACACATGGCTAAAGTGTTATGAAAGTGCTGACAACGGGTGCGATAGTTTCGCAAGTCCGGTCGGCGGGATCGGCGGACGTGGGGGGGGGGTTTTTGTGTGTCTTTTGAAAGAGAAAATATGCCGGAGAATCCTGCATGTTACGCGGTAAGCGAAGAAAACAGTCGACAGCGGCGGTTTTCTGAAAGGCCTCATCCGTATCGGTCCGCGTTTGAAAGGGACCGCGACCGGATCATGCACTGTTCGGCGTTTCGCAGACTCGAGGGCAAGACGCAGGTATTTACGCCCGGCCTGAACGACCATTACCGCACGAGGCTTACGCACAGTATCGAAGTTGCGCAGATCGGCAGGACACTTGCGCGGGCGCTCGGGCTAAACGAACCGTTGACCGAGGCGATCTGCCTGGGCCACGACCTTGGCCACAGCCCGTTCGGCCATGCCGGAGAGCATGTCCTCGACGAGTTGATGGCCGACTTCGGCGGGTTCGAGCATAACCGACAGACGCTTCGCATTGTGGACATGCTGGAACACCCGTATCCGGATTTTGCGGGCCTGAATCTTATGTACGAAACGCGGCTGGGCTTTGCGCGGCATCACAGCCCCTATGACAAATCTTCGGGCGACGGTTTCAGCGAGCGTCAATGTTCGCTGGAAGGCCAGATCGCCGATGTTGCCGACCGGATCGCTTATAACTGCCACGACCTCGAGGACGGTTTGCGTTCGGGCCTGATCGCGGAAGAGCAGCTTAAAGCTCTGGTGTTGTTTGACCGGGCGCAGAGTTTGATCGATGCCGGGGCCATCGAGGATGGCGACATTCGCCGGACTCGAAGCGCCAAGGCGATCATCGACCTGCTGGTGAGCGATTGCCTTGAGACGAGCAGGCAGGCGATCGCGGAGGCGGGCATAAAATCGCCCGACGATCTTTACGATCACCCGGATTCGCTGATTGGGCTCAGCTGCGAAGCCGAAAGCCATCTCAAGAAAGTTGAGCGTTTTCTACTTGAGAACATGTACGAACATAAGCAGTTGTTAGAGACTCAGGGGCAGGTTCGGGGATGGCTCAGCGGGGTATTCGATCGGTTCTGTGCCCAACCTGAATTGATGCCGGCTCACTATCGGCAGTCGATGGCGACAGCGGGCCTCGAGCGTACGGTATGCGATTATGTTTCGGGCATGACCGACCGATTCTGCCTTTCAATGCAGGATAAGGTTTGACTTATGGCTGATTTTCGCTATCCTTACGGCATGAAATGGCCGATAAATTCGATGGTAGAGGGGTCGTTTATGCGAAGGTTGCTTACATCATGTTTTGGGCTGGGCTTTATGCCGATAGCGCCGGGCACGTGGGGGTCGGCTCCGGTGGCTGTGTTGTTCGGCCTGCTCTGTTATATGTCGGTTTCGGCGACGGTGATGTCGTTGGTGCTGGTTTTGGTTGCTGTCGGCGCTTCGGCGGTGTGTGTTTTATTCGCACCTGCGGCGATAGAGGCCACCGGCAAGAAGGATCCCGGCGAAGTGGTTGCCGACGAGACAGCCGGTCAGGCGATCGCATTTATCGGCGCCTTTGCTACAGGTACAACGGCGATTGCGGAGTTTCGATACAGACATCCGCACATGACAACAGCCTGATATATAATCACTGTCACCACAATACAGGAGACGGTGTTGCCGTTGGTGGTGATGTACCAAGCGGTGAAGGGTTTGTGGGTGGCTTGAATAACTACATTGCACACAATGATCTTCACGATAATGAAGAGGATGCAATAGATATCAAGCAGGGTCCGCAGGTTCTAGAATT
>DAOVVQ010000018.1 GCA_030637065.1 Planctomycetota bacterium | reverse complement strand
TTGGATTCTTTTCATAGATCAGTATCATTCCACGGGGTATGTCGGATGTATAACGGGATATGTCGGATTTCAAATCATTCCCACGGTAAACATATGAAATAGAGTCGCTGCTTCCCTGGTAATCGGACCGACAAACGAAATGATCTTCGATCGTCAAACCTTTTTGACCATAGTCTTTAATTTTTTCACTATAGTTTATGATCTCAACCAAATCTTCAGGCATTCTATCATATTCGCTATAAAAACCTGCAAAATGAGAACCGACGCCTTTAAGTCTCGTAGAGCAGATAACCGTCGTCCGTATATTCGTTAACCAGTTGACCATTGCTGCCATAAAATACAGTAATAATATACCAAAAGCACAAAGACATTTTTTGCGTAACGTGCTCATAACCGTCCTATCTCTAATTAGAAAATATTATACGTTTCGGTATAAATTAAATGTGACCCGCAATTATTTGCCGAGGCACAGGACTTTTTTGTCTACTCTTCTCCGGCTATGTCCATTGCTTCGCGGAAGTGTTTTAGCAGGTAATCCTTTTTTGGCCCGCCGAGGTGGTCCCAGGGCATGATCTCATCGGGGGCGAAACTTCTCTGTGCGCAGCGATCGATATCCATGCCGTGCTTTTCAAATGCCTGCTGCCATATCTCGGCGTTGAAGCATTCCCTCCACAGGTCAAACCGCGCCCCCAGCCGCCAGGCTGTCTCCACGACCTTAGCCATCCGCCTGTCGCCCCGGGCAAAGGCCGCCTCGAGCACGCTCGTTTCGATATCGTGAAACTTAAACTTCACAAATCTCGCCTTGAGCCGGTGCCTCTCGTCTAAGATGAGCTTTTTCGCCTGATCAAAATACTCTTTATCCCGCTGGCCGGACCATGCAAGTGGCGTATGCGACTTCGGCACGAACCAGCTAACAGCGGCGTTGATCTTAGCGATCCCTTTGCCGACTTTCCTGCCGAGCCGCCCGATCCGGTCGCAAAGCGCTGCGATCTCAGCGATGTCCTCCAGCCTCTCGCCCGGCAGACCGACCATGAAGTACAGCTTGACCTGCCCGAAACCCGCCTCATAAGCAGCCTCGATAGCGGCGAACAGATCCGAGTCGCTTATCGGTTTATTGATGACCCGCCGGAGCCGCTCGGTAGCAGCCTCAACCGCGATAGTAAGCCCGCTTTTCCTGACCGACGCCGCCAGTTTCGGCAGCATCTTGAGCTGCTCACCGACCCTCAGGCTCGGCAGAGATATCCCAACGCGCCTCGGCGTAAAATACTCCTGCAACTGCAAGACCAACTGTTCAAGGTCGGGATAGTCCGCCGTCGAAAGGCTCAGCAGGCTGACGGTATCGAAACCGGTGGCAAGGTAATTTTCCTTGGCGATCTCGCAGATCCGCTCGATGCTGCGATAACGGATCGGCCTGCGGCAAAAACTCGCCTGACAGAACCGGCATCGGCCCGGACAGCCGCGCATGATCTCGACACTGACGCGTTCGTGCACAGCCTCGGCAAACGGCACGATCGGAGCCCTGGGAACGCCGGCGTTATCGAAATCGTCAACGATGGCATTCTCAAAACGCTTCGGCAGACCGGGCTCTTTTGGCTCGAAGGAGGTGATCCTCTCTCCGTCATATTCGAAATCGTAGAGCGACGGCACATAAGCAAAATCGAATTGCCTGGCGCATTCGATCAGCAGTTGCCGCCTGCCCGCACCAGCCTGTTTTTGCCGCCTGTATAGCTCGACGAACCTGACGATCGCCTCTTCGCCCTCGCCGAGAAAGAATATGTCAACGAACGGGGCGATCGGCTCAGCGCAGTTCGCCGACTGGCCGCCGACGATTATCAAAGGGTCGTCGTCGCTTCGATCTTCGCTGAACAGGGCGAGGCCGGCAAGATCTAACATATTGAGCATGTTGGTATAGCACATCTCATTGGTCAGCCCAAAGCCGATGATATCGAAATCGGCTGCGGCGGCTCTGGACTCGAGCGTAAACAGCGGTATACTCTCGCGGCGCATGATCTCCTCGCCATCGGCCCACGGAGCAAAAACCCGCTCGGTTGCAACGCCATCGAGGCGATTTAGCACCTCATAAATGACCGCAAGTCCCGTATTGCTCATGCCGATCTCGTAAACATCCGGAAAACACAGAGCAACCTTAACATCACAGCCGGCCAGGTCCTTTTTCACCTGATTCACCTCGCCGCCGATATACCTCGCCGGCCTGCGAACAAACGGCAGAAACCGCCGCTCAACGTCATCTTCCAGAATTCTCACCTGTGTGTTTGCCATGGCGGCATTATACAGACCTGCAAAGATTTGTTGAACATAATCTGCAAACTAATTAGAATTCAGGCTTATTATTGGAAAGGTGCATTTTGAACAGGACCCCGCGAGCGGCGATTACCATTGTCGCTATAGTAACTGCAATAGTCGTTATTCGCATCTCGACCCAGCCCGACGTCTACTCGGTGGACAGCCCGTTTCGCCAGGTCATGGGCACTTTCGCCCGCGTCTCAGCCGTGTCGGGCAGCGAAAAAACCGCGCAGTTGTGTGTGGACGCGGCCTTTGACGAACTGACAGGCGTCGACGATATGATGAGCGATTACAAGGCGGATTCCGAACTGTCAGAGGTCAACAACAACGCCTTTGGCGAGCCGGTTAAGGTAAGCGGCGCCCTGATGGAGGTCCTGCTCGCCGCTGTGGAGTACAGCAGGCAGACCGGCGGAGCATTCGATGTAACCGTCGGCCCGGTAGTCGACCTGTGGCGACAGGCCGGCAAGGACAGCCAAAAACCAACCGACGAACAACTCGCCGCTGCGAAGGCAAAGGTCGGCTATGAAAATCTCATACTTGACAGCCAGTCGCTAACCGTGCGTTTCCGCGTCGAAGGCATGCGTCTGGACCTCGGCGGTATCGCTAAGGGATACGCGATCGACCGGGCGGCCGAGGCAATGCGAGCGAATGGCGCTTTGGGCGGCATGATCGATGTCGGCGGTGATATCCAGTGTTTCGGTATTACCCCCGAGCCTGAGACAAGGGAAAACTGGGTCATCGGTCTCCAGGACCCAGGCAGCGACACCGGACTGCTCGTCAAACTAAAGCTAACCGACACCGCCGTTGCCACCAGCGGAGATTATCGAAGATTCGTACTCATCGGCGACGATCGCTTCAGCCACATAATCAACCCACAGACAAGCATCGCCGCAGGCAAACTCTCCAGCGTAACAATAATCGCACCAACAGCCATGCAGGCAGACGCCCTGGCCACAGCGGTAAGCGTCATGGGCCACGAAAAAGGAATGGAACTGATCGAATCGCTACCAGACGCCGAAGCAATACTAATCCGAACAGCAGCAAAAGGCGAATTCCTGACAACATCAGGGGCCCAGCGATATATCCAGCCGTAACACCAAAATTTCGTAGGATGGGTAACTTGTTACCCATGCTGCCAGTGACTGAATATTGAGTGAAGCGAAATCCCGATTCATCGGGACTGGCTACTAAATTTGGGTGGCAGCGTGTCCCGATTTATCGGGACCGATGGGCGATTGCACAAAGGCCCCCACCATCGATTATGCTACGGCGTCGAGTGGCTCTTCAGTGCCTGATTCGCCGACTTCCTCTGTCGCCGGTGGGTTATTGAGTTGATTGTAAACATCCAGATACTTCTGGAAGGCGATATGGCCTCGTTCTGACGGCTCGTACTCGGCTGGGTCGACTCCGCCTGACCGATTGAACTCCTGCATCTCAGCGGTAAAAGCCGCCCTGAGCAGCTCATCGTGGCCAAGTTTCAGACCATGCTGGCCTTCGCCCAAGGGACCATTTTCGTCAGCCTCACCGGTTTGCCAAACCCCGGCGATCTCCTCACCATCTCCGGCAATCGAATCAAGGGCCTGGCGAAGATTCTCGACCATCTCGCTACTGTCGGAACCTGCACCCGCGGAAAGCCCGCCCTCGCCGCCGCCGGTCGCCTCACTGAGAACGCCCTCAAGCTGCGAAAGTGCGGCAAGCTGCTCGGCACCCATCTGGCCGGAGGAGCTTAGCTCGCTGATGCGGGCGGTGATCTCGTCGAAAAGGCTCTGCAATTCCTCGTCCGTATCCGTCGTCAGACCGATCCCCTCGCCGTCCTCGTCTTCCTCATCCTCTTCGCCGAGAACCTGCTTTAAGGCCTTAAGCTGCATCTTGAGACGCATCTTGCTCTGTTTTCGGCTGGCGGAGGAAATGTTTCGATGGATATGATTATCGTCTTCACTACCTTCCCGGTTCGCGGCCTTGAGCAGATCGCCCGCAATGCCCTTGGCAGCCATCAACTCACCCCACGTAAGCTCCTCGGTCCCCTTGTCGAGGTTGTCCGCGGCCTCAACGGGCTCGACCGGACCATCAGCCCGCGCCGAGTTGCGGACTATCATATAGCCTTGCAAACCACCTGGACCTATTGCACCTACGAACATCCGAAAACCTCAAAACAAGATTCGTCCTGTCCTGTTTACGCGCAGCGCACCACCTCACACAATGCGCGCCACATCACATAATCGGCTCCAGAGGGGCAGCAACTTTACGAAAAATACCACAAAATCCGTCGGACAGGATCGATAATATGCCAGAATTACCCGGTTTCAGCATATTTTTCAAGGATTTTCGGCCCTGGTCGCCGCAAGCAAGCTATTTTCAGTATCGTCCCAAAGTCTTATATTTCCCCGGCTTTTTTGTTGACATTAAGGACCGGTGGGATTACAATTTGGCGGTACGGTTGAGGCGCGGACAGAATGGGTGGGCCGGAGGCGATGGGAAAAGAAATTTGAGAAAGAAAGGGGTAAAAAATGAAAGCCTTCTTATGGTGTGCTGGTACAGTCTTTATAATTGGTCTCTGTACGCTATTTTTAGCTGATTCTGCCCCCACGTTTGAGCCTATTGACTACGAGGCCCTCGACCGTGAGGCGGGCATTAACATACCAGAAGGCTTCGTGTTAGAGAGGCCCCTCGACCGTGAGTCCAAACTAAATAAAACTGTTCTTGCAGTCGCATTCCCCGTAACACTCATTTCCGGGTCAGCCTTGGCCGGGGCGTTAGCGTGGCGGCTTTTGTGGGCCATTATCCGCCACTGGAACTCCGATAAGATATTGCTTGCCCTCAAGATGCTCCTGATGCTTGCCGGTATTATCTATCTACTGCTTCTAAGTTGGGGTCGGATCGCGTAAAAACCGGGGACAGTGGCAATCCTGTTCGGCACCATATTTGCACTGAACTTTTGAAAAGATCGCAAAAGCATTGTAATACGTTAAAAACAAGGAAAATGCCGGCTTTAGTCAATCTCAACAGCCCCATTGCATTTGGTGTAAAAGTGCAAACTGGCTATCTTTTCTTGCTTAATGAATTGCTATAGCATAACATTCTATTACAAAAGGACTTACAGCTTAACAACCTCCCACGGAATCTTGGAGCGAAAAATGACCGAGCAAAATTCGTGCCGAACAGGATTGTGGCTGTCCCTAGTTTCGTACAGGGTCAAAGGGACTTTTTCAACAGCCCCACTGTCCCTAGTTCTGAGTACCAGTTCTTTTCATTTTATCATTTGGAGATTATTATCATGTGTGAGCACTGCACTAGACGGGAATTTTTGGGAACGGGACTGGCCGGCGGATTGATGCTTGCCGGCGCAACACAGATGTCCGCATCGGCCAGGCAATCAGCACCTCCTCAACCTCATGGAAAATCGCGAATCTGCGTCATCTTCACCGGTACAGCCGTACCGGAGGACCGCAATTGGGGAGCCGATGTCAGACAAATAGAGGCCGCCAAAGCTCGGCTGATCAAGGCGGAAAAGGAGCTGGGAAACGTCAAACTGATAATGGGACATTCAAGCAATGAACAGCAAACGGCGGCTTTGTTAAAGGAGGCGGGGTCGGGTACTCCGGTCCTTACGATCAACGTGCAAAACTTTTCGTTAAAAAGGTCCGCAAAGCCGATCCTGGACGGGGCGCATCCCATGGTCGTTTTCTCGCTGCCGGCCAGCGGTCATGATTGGATGTATGCTCACCGCTGGCAGCGTCAGGGACATCGTGTCACCCTTATAGCCAGCAGCGAATACGACGAACTCGAACGAGCCGTTCGCTTGTTGAGAGTGATTCCGATGATGCGGCATACCCGGATACTGCTGTTTCCTCCTGCTCGAGGAACAGAGCAGGCTCGTTCTCCGGAGAAAATCAAAGAGCGTCTGGGGGCAGATGTGGTAGTCGTAGATGAGAAGCTGTTCAACGAGATGATTTCCGCCGTAGATAACAAGGCTGTCAAATCTGAGGCCGACCGCTGGACCAGAAACGCCAGGAGAATTATTGAGCCGGACGAAGAGGACATCAGCAAGGCCGCTCGCATCAGTCTGGCATTGCAACACCTCGTGGAGCAGCAGCGAGCACAAGGACTGGCCATAGGCACCTGTATGAGATGGCTGGACAAAGGTTTTCCATGCCTTGGTTTCACTCGCCTCAGGGACAATGGCATACCGGCGGCATGCGAAGGGGACATGGATTCACTGCTGACCATGCTGTTGTTTCAATATGCCGTCGATCGTCCCGGCTTCCAGGGCAACGCAACTTTTGATACCTCCCGCAATGCGTTATGGACCGCCCACTGTACGGCACCGCTGAAGATGGACGGACCAGATGGAAAGGAAGCTGCGTACCTGCTGCGGGGTCATTCCGAGGTCAAAGGCAGCGGTTGCGTGCCCGAGGTGCAATACCGCGTTGGAGAGACAATCACGCGTACCAAGATGATCAATTTAGATACGATACTGGCCTCAACGGGCAGAATCATCGAAGTTCCGAAGAAGTCGGTCCACGGCTGCCGCACCCAGATCGTTACCGAAGTTCACGATGCGGTCAGGATGGCCGCCGACTGGAGCAGTGTCCTTGAGACCGAGGACCCAATGACGCTGCTGCACCGCGTGGTTTTCTACGGCGACCACATGGAAAACGTCAGCCACCTCGCAAGGCTGATGGGCATGAAAGTCGTCAAGGAAGGCTGAGCTATGCGCTTATCCGCTGCCGCGGATGTCCAGGCCGTACAACCGGGCGCATGTTCCAGCCTGCCTGGCAAAATCACGTTTAAATAAGCATATTACAGATTTCCCTATTACCGGAGACAACTTATACCAATGGCCTTAGATAAATTCGCTTTCGACATACTTTGCTCTGCAAATTGATTTGATTTTTTCTCTGTCTAAGCAGGTTTTCTGCCAGGCGTCTATCGCAGCGAATCGCAAGGCGTCATAGTCGGCATACACGCGATTGGACCAATAGTGTTTCCGAAGATATTGCCAAAGCTTTTCGACAGGATTCAACTGGGAAAATAGGGACAGTCATATTTTTTCTTATTGCTTCTTTGCTTTAATCGTTCTTTTTGGGTCTGTCTGCCAGCAGAGGCGTTTTTTTGCCCTTGACTGCTGAAAGCGTGTTATTTTTTTGCAGGGGCGGGTTTTTAGCCAGCTGGTCTGGGGGTGGGTGCTGATTTGCCTCGGAAGACTATTACGCCGGTTGGGCATTTGTCTATGGCGGCCTGGGTTTCTTCTGAGGGCTGGTATCCTTCGTAGTCGAGGCGGGCGAGGTTGTTTGCGAGGGTGAAAAGCTCGGTCTTCTTTGTGCAGAGCCCGCAACCGATACAGCCGGTCTTGCACATCGAGCGGGTGCTCCGACCGTTTTCCTTGCTCGAACAGGCGACGGTCATCATATTCTCGTGGCCAAACGGCACCATTTCGATCAGGAACCTCGGGCACACCTTCGAGCAGGCGGTACAGCCGGTACACTTTTCGTAATCGACCGTCGCAAGGCCGTCAACGATATGCAGGGCGTCGAATTTGCAGGCGCTGGTGCAGTCGCCGTAGCCCAAACAGCCGAACTTGCAGGCTTGGACGTTCGCCTGGGCGTTGGCGGCGGTGCAGGTCTCGATGCCCGCATAGGTAGCGTAGTAGGTCCGGTCGACGGTATGGGACCGACAGTGTACGATGGGTCTTAGCTCGACACCGCCGCCGCTGACCTGAAGGTTCAAAATGCGGGCGACCGCCTCGGAGGTCTCCGGCCCGCCGGGTGCACACTTTCCCAAAAGCTCCGGATCGGCGACAACCGCCTTGGCATAGGAGGCACATCCGGCAAACCCACATGCACCGCAGTCGATATTCGGAAGGGCCTCATGGACCTGCTCGACCTTTTCGTCGACGACGACCTTGAGCTTAATGCTGGCTATCAACAAAATGATCGCAAACACCGTCCCCAACGACAGCATCGTCAGGCCGGCGGGCAACAATTCTAAAATACTCGCTAATATCATTCCAAACCCTGAATTTATATTCTTATTTTATCTGATCATTCCTGCGAAGCCCATAAATGCCAGGGTCAGCAGCCCGGCTGTTATCAGTGTGATCGGGGCGCCCTTGAGACACTCCGGCACATCGGAGAGATTAAGGTTCTCGCGGATGCCGGCCATGATGCAGATCGCCAGGGTAAAACCGATCCCCGCGCCGAAGCTCAGGACCACCGCCTCTAAAAGATTGTCAACACCCCAGAGGTTTATGAACAGGCACAATCCTAAGATCGCGCAGTTAGTCGTTATTAGCGGCAGGAATATGCCAAAGCTGTCGTAAAGGGTCGGGAAGAATTTGCGAACGTACATCTCGACAAGCTGGACGGCGCCGGCGATGACCAGGATAAAGCAGACGTATCGCGTAACCTCAAGCCCCCACGGCATCAGGATCCAGTTGTCGATCATCCAGGTAAGCGTACCGCTAAGGGTAACGACAAACGTAACGGCACAGCCCATGCCGAAGGCCATGTCGATCCGCCCGGAAACGCCAAGGTACGGACAAATGCCCAGAAACTTGGTGAAGACCAGGTTGTTCACTATCACGACGGATATGAAACCCATCAATAATACTTGTAATGTATCCATGTTACACGTCCTGATTATCCGCGTGGGCCAGGGCCCACCCTACTTACTCATATCAAATATCAAAATGCAAAAATCAAAAATAACAGCATGGGTAACAAGTTACCCATCCTACGGTCTACGCCTTTTTACTTATAATGTTGGTCAGTCCCAACATCAGTCCCAATGTTATAAATGCTCCTACCGGCATACCCATTGCCGCCCACGGCACGAACCATCCGCCCGTCTCCGGCGTGGCGAGTACCTGTATCTCGAATACCGCACCGGTGGCAAAAAGCTCCCTGATGCCGGCTAAGAAACACAGGGTAATGGTAAAGCCTCCGCCCATGCCGACGGCGTCTATGATGCTGACGACGATGGGGTTCTTGCTTGCGCAAGCCTCCGCCCGGCAGATTATTATGCAATTAACGATGATCAGCGGTATATAAGGCCCCAACGTCGAACTCATTTCCGGCAGAAAGGCCTTGAGGAACAAATCCGCTATCGTTACGAACGTCGCGATCGCTAATGTGAACATCAATATCCGCAGATGCGGCTTTAGCAGATTTCGCATCAGGCTCACCACGATATTCGAGCAGATCAGGACGAATATCACGCTTAGCCCCATCGTCAGCGCCGGCTTTACCGCAGCCGTCACCGCAAGCGTCGGGCACATGCCCAGCAGCAACCGCAGGACGGGGTTCTCGTTCCAGAAGCCCGAAATAAACGTCCGGCTCAGCGAAACATCGTTTGATTTATCATTTGCCATTATCGATCAGTCCCTTTTCTTTGAGTTTGCCTCGGACCTGCCCGACGAAATTATTGACGATAGCAACCACCGCTTCGCTGCTGACGGTTGCGCCGGTGATGGCGACTATCTCGCTGTCGATCTCCTTGTAATCGCCGGTCTTTGAAAGCGTGATCTCCGCCGCCGGCATACCCATAAACTGGCTGCGGAAGTAATCTTTTTTGATCTTATCGCCAAAACCCGGCGTTTCGTTGCTGGAGAGAACGCCAAAACCCTTAATAGTCTCAAATCCGGCATCGAGCGTAAGGACCAGCCGTATCTTGTCGGCAAAGCCCGAGCCGTGACAGACAAACGCCCATCCGACGCAGTTACCGTCGGCATCCAGGCCCTTCTTAATTTCGAGCAGGGTCGTTTTGCCCTTGGGCATATCGATCTCTACTTTTTCAGCGGCCAGTTCAAAGGTCTTCGCTTCCGAGAGCATCGCACCTGCCAGCCGGTTAAACTTGTCGATCTCATTCTGGATGATCCTCGGCTGCCATGCGGCGTTGGTTACCGACAGGAGCAGTCCGAAGACAAACGCCGAAGTTATCAAAAGCCAGCTCTGCTCGAAGAAAAGTTTGATGCTCTTAACCATGAGTCTTTCCTCCGGCTGGGACGAGTTTACAGAACCGGTCGATCAGCGGCGTAAGTGCGTTCATGATCAGCACCGCGTACATCACACCCTCGGGGTACTCGCCGACGATCCTGATCAGCACGACCAACATACCGACGCCAATACCGAATATCCACATCCCCTTAACCGGCAGAGGCGCCGTCACCGGGTCGGTGGCGATAAACAGTGCGCACATGAGCATACCGCCGCCGGTAATGTGAAGGATTGGCGACACATAGGCCGTTGGGTCCGCGAAATACCATATCGCCGCAAAGACAAACGCCGACACAAGGACCGCAACGGGTATATGAAAGCTGATAGTTCGCCGAAACAGCAGATACGCTCCGCCTAACAGAAGCGCAATCGCACTCGTTTCGCCCAGACATCCGCCAACGCTACCGGTTACCGTCGCCATAAGCTGCTCGTTGACAACGGCAGCGTCGGCCTTGCCCTTGATCGCCTGCTTGCTCCAGTTCAGTGGCGTCGCCTGGGTTATGGCATCCGCCCCAGCCGGCGAAAGAACAGGCATCGTCGCGTCGATCGTCGCCGGAACCGTCCATGTCGTCATCAGCATCCCGAAGCTGGCCGTCAAAAAGGCCCTCGACGCCATCGCCGGGTTAAAAACGTTGGCGCCAAGTCCGCCGAAGACCATCTTGCCTATCGCTATCGCAAATGCGCTCCCGATGACAGCGACCCAGGCCGGAAGGTTCGGTGGAAGCGAAAGGGCTAGGATAATCCCGGTAACCACCGCGCTAAGGTCGTTTACCGAATCCGGCTTCCTGCGGATCAGGTTGCAGAGCCACTCGGTCGCCGCACATGAAACAGCGCAGGTGACGATAAGGATGATCGCCGGCGCCCTGAAGTACCAGCAGGCCATTACCATCGCCGGGACAAGGGCGATTATCACGTCGAGCATGATGCCGCGCGTAGAGTACGCCTTGCTGATATGCGGGCTCGGTGAAACTGTTATCTTACTTAGCATTATCTTCCTGTCACAAAGTTTCTATAATTCTTTGCTTCTTTGAAACCTCATTTCGGCATCCTCTTTTTAGCCCGTGCCAGCAGGATCTTGCCGGTCTTGATATAACCGGTAAGCTCGATATTGGCCGGGCATATATAACTACAGCATCCACACTCGATGCAGGCTGTCATGTGATAATTCTGGGCAACATCCAGAAGGTCGCTCTTGACCGCATGTGCGATTCTCGTCGCGTTGAGATGCTCGGGGCAAACAGTAAGGCACCTTCCGCATCGAATGCAGGCGGTCTGCCTTCTCTCATATTTGGCCTTCGTGATCGTTTCCTCGGTCAGAAACGTGATCGCTCCGCTGGCCTTGGTGATCGGCGTCGACAGGTCCGCTATCGCCAGTCCCATCATCGGCCCGCCCATGACGACCTTGGCGGCATTTTCAGTAAGCCCGCCGCAATGGTCGATAAGGTCCTGAACGGACGTGCCGATCGGAACATAATAGTTGCCGGGATTGGCGATCGCACCACCCGTAACCGTTACCACGCGATGTGTAAGCGGGGCGTTATTAACAACCGCATCGGCGATAGCCGCACAAGTGGCGACATTAAGAACGACAACACCGATCATCGGCGGGATCCCGCCGGTAGGAACCTGCTTACCCCAGACAGCCTTTATAAGTTGCCTTTCGCCGCCCTGGGGGTATTTTGTCTTGAGGGGGACTACCTCCATGTTACCTGCGCCGCTGCACTGCTTTAACAGTTCGGCCATTCTTGCGATCGCCTCGGGCTTATTTTCCTCGATCCCGATACGAACGGTCGGGCATCCAGCGCCCCGACAGGCGAGCTTGATTCCGGCGATGACCTGGTAAGTCCACTCCATCATCATGCGATAATCGCCGGTAATAAACGGTTCGCACTCACAGCCGTTGATGATCAATACCTCTTTTGGCGTCTGCGGATTTGGTTCGAGCTTTACCTGCGTGGGGAACCCCGCACCGCCCATCCCAACGATCCCAGCCTGGCGAACGGCGTCCCGGATCTGCTTATCGGAAAAGGCCGTCTCGTCAAAATCAGCGGTAAACTGGCCGTTGGGCAGCGGTTTAATACTGCTTTCGGCGTCCACATCGATAATAACAGCCATCTCTCTGCCCAAAACCGGGTGCGATTGCAGGGCAATATCCCTCACCACACCGTCGACCGGCGAATGAACAGGCGCCGAGACAAAGCCCTCAGCCTGGCCGATCTGCTGACCGAACTGCACCTTGTCCTTTTTCTGGACCATGGACGAGCAGACCGCACCTATATGCTGACCCAAAAGCACCGAGACCAGCTTCGGATTCGGCATCTGCTGGATCTGGCTGTCTTCGGTGAGCTTATTCTCAGGCGGATGCAACCCGCCGGGAAAAGTTGCTGCGATATTAGCTATCTTTAGCTCCTTTCATTGACAGCCGCCGCATCCCATCCTGGCGGCTGTAAATGGCCCTTGTGATCGATATGCATATAAAAGTCAAACACCCGGCGATCACCGCCCCGAATACCGTCGGCAGCGCCGGATCGGTCAGAATTCGGCGAAAAAGCCTCTCGCTTACACCTAAGGCGACGATAAAGACCGTTATCGGCAGTAGAAAGGCGACTATCGCCCTGAGCGCCACCGACGGCCCTGTCCTGTTTGCCAATTGCTCGTAGACCTTCTTGCAATCGCTACCGAGGTCGCAACTGGAGCAAAAATCATTTTCCCGCCCTGTTTTGGCTACCACATTTGACATTGAGACCTTATAATTTATGCAAATCAAATATGCAAGCTAATTCTTGCTGCGACAGAGACCAATTTTGTTCGCCAAGGCCAAAGGGGGTTGATTATGCTAAAAAAAACACTCTTGGTATTGTTTTTGTTCGGTGTCCTTTTGCCCGGCGGCTGTGCGACTAATCCGGTTACCGGCAAAAATGAGCTAATGCTCGTCAGCAGCGCCCAGGAACTTCAGATCGGCACCCAATACGCACCTGAGGTCGAAAAGCAGATGGAAGGGCGGATAGCGAACAGGACTATCCAGAACTACGTTAGCGGCGTCGGCCAGTCCATCGCCGCTGTCAGCCACATGCCCGACCTCGATTTTCAATATATCGCGGTCAACCACGAATCCGTAAACGCGATGGCCCTTCCCGGCGGCCACATCTTCATCACGAGGGGTATGCTGGAAAATCTCACCACCGAGGCCCAACTCGCTTCGATCCTGGCCCATGAAACAGTCCATGTAACCGCGCGGCACTCGGCGGCGGCTATGAGCCGGCAGATCGGGATCGACTTGATCCTCTCGGCGGCAACCAACGAAAAGACCCCTGCCGGCGTGGTAAACATCGCCCAGATGGGCACGCAACTCATCGGCCTCAAATACAGCCGCGAGCACGAACACGAATCCGACACATTCGGCCTCGATTACATGGTAATGGCCGGCTACGACCCAGCCGGGATGGTAGAGATGATGGAAATCCTCCAGCAGCAAAGCACGCGCAGAAAAATAGAATTCTTCTCCACTCACCCCAACCCAGCCAATCGCAAAGAGAGCATCATCGAGCGAATGGCCGCCAACGTCTATCCCCAAAACCTGAAAACCGGTCGAAAAGACTACAAGAAATACGTCCTGGATAACCTGTAATTATCACGTTTTCGTATGGGCTAAGAGTCCGCTTTGGATGAATTGATTTAAGAAAGGAAGGTGCATAGTGGAGTTTAAGGGCAGCAAGACCGAAAAGAATCTATTGACAGCATTTGCAGGCGAATCACAGGCGAGAAACCGTTACACGTATTTTTCGAGTAAGGCTCGTAAAGAGGGTTTCGTGCAGATATCAGCCATATTTGAAGAAACGGCCAACCAGGAAAAAGAACATGCAAAGAGGCTTTTTAAGTTCCTCCAGGGCGGAGAAGCTGAGATTGCAGCGGGTTTCCCAGCCGGCATTATCGGCACTACCAGCGAAAATCTCAAGGCGGCTGCCGCAGGTGAGAACTACGAAACAACCGAAATGTATCCCGGTTTTGCCAGGACAGCGAAGGAGGAAGGTTTTGATAAGATCGCCGAGGCGTTCAGAAGCATAGCGGTTGCAGAGGCCCGGCACAGAGACCGCTATCTGGCATTGGAGAAGAATATTGCCGAGGGGAAAGTCTTCAAACGAGAAAAACCTGTTCGCTGGATATGCAGAAATTGCGGCTATGTACACGAAGGCGTCGAAGCTCCCGACACATGTCCGGCATGCACACATCCGCAGGCTCACTTTGAACTGGAGGCGGCCAACTATTAACACCTGGCTGAGATTCTTATGATTAGAAGGTGACTGAAGGGCGGCAGCGAAAAACCGCTTATTATATCTTGAATGTGTATACGGCCTTTGTCCTCAGTGTCCTGCGACGGTCGCACAGAATTAGTGGCGGTTTAGGGAAAAATATTGAATTGAACTCTGGCTTTGGAAGTCATATAATATGGGGGATTTGATATGGATATTTGATTTTTTGCGATTCGGAGAATGACAAATGACTGAAAACGAGAGAACCAGCGACATTATCGACACGACCGATTGCCTCGAGGCGATAAGCGCATTTAAGGCAATGAAGAACTTTCTGTTCATTATCTCGCTGATCTGCCTGCTCATATTGCAGCTAACCTTCTGGACCAACCACTCAGGCTATATCGACAAAAGCGCCTGCGCCGCTGATGCGCAGGAAAAGTGCGGCAGTTTGCAGCAGTGCGGCGCCAAGGACAAATGCACACAACAGACAGGCGATGAGTGCGCCAGCACCGGCGTAATGACCTTAGCTGCGGTAATCGAGAACGAGCCCGCGGATGAAACCGAAAAACCGGAAAAACCAAAAAAAACCGAAGTCGCCACAGATCAGGACCGGATAAGGGCCCGGGCCAAAGAGGCCACCAAAGAACTCGCTCCAACAGAGACCCCGGCAGTTGACACGCCCGTCGCTGACACCACCACCACCGCGCCCGAGGAAGATACCGAAGTTGAGGCCGAAAAAACTGCGGACTCCGAAAAGTTCCTGCTGAAGTGCTACCATGTTGCCTGCGTGATCAGGGCGTGCAACTTCATCCTGATCTTCTCGGCGACGCTGTACAGCCTGACGCTGCTTATAAGCCTGAAGATATCGCTGATCGGACGGCTCGGCGGAATAAACCACATCTCGCGGGCATTCTTCCTCTCGCTGTTCGTATTAGTGATACTCCTGCCATGGCAGCGGTGTTTTCCCGGCATGATCGTCGGTGCGATGTTTACACCGGACGAATTATTATGCAGATGGAACATAACAGCGGACACCTCGATCGTCGAGCGAATCGCCTACCATCTCAGATTTGTCGGCATGTGGCTATTGGTATTGCTGCTTCTGATAGGTGCCCAGCGCCGCTCGATAAAATGGACCACAGCAACACTGAAAAGGCTCGGCATACTGCACTGAGCAAATCGGGCGATGCAATGAAACAGGCCCTGCGACCGAAGGTTGTTTCAGGCTGAAGGCAGGTTATGACTATGGACGATGAGTTGAAAGACAATGGCGAATCGGTTGAAAGCCAGGCTGTGCCGATTTGTCCGAACTGCCTTGAGCCATGCAGCCCGATGCAGGACTACTGTGAAAAGTGCGGCTCGAACAACCCCGTAAACCCCTTGATCTCATATATGCCGTTTGCAAATATACGCTTCAATGTCGGCCTTATCGGCAAACTGTGGCAAAAGGTTCGTTATGATAAGGAGGCAGGGCTTTTTTCAAAATGCTTCTATATGGCGATGATATGCGTGTTTTCGCCGATAGCGATCGTATTATTCCCGGTGTCGCTATTGTTCAGGGAAGATCGCAGTTCCTGTCGCCAGACAACTGAAAACGAATGAAGACGCCCCTGCGGTAAAAAAAGGACCCGAGCCCTCGTTGACGTATTCGTCAGTTGGGCCCGGATCCCGAATGGTTACTTCAAAGAAAAGTGTTCTGATCTATCTACTTCTTGCCACCTTTGTCAATCAGGTTAATGGTATCGTTGCCTTCGAAGTCCATGTCATTGGTGAGCTTGCCTTTGACGATCAGTGAGACCTCGCCTTCCATGCCTTCCAGAAGCTGCTGTGTCCCGGCGCGATCGAATTTGATCATCAGTTTATCCTCTTCGGCGTCATAGCTGATAGACTCAGGCACAACAACACCGTGCAGGAGTATCGTCGAGGTATCTATGTCGGCGATACTGTAGCCATTCTCAACGGCAATGCTGCAATTGATGTAGTTGCCCTTGCTGGACAGATTGAGAGTCTTGGGCATAATCCTGACGTCGACCTCGATACCCTTGAGGTATTCGTCGGCGCCTATATCCACCAGACCGCCCGAGACACGCTCATTACCGTCAATATCGGTCTCGCTCACGCCGGCAACGAAACCGGGGTCGCCGGTATCGATACAGGGCGAGGTTTCCATCAGGTGCCAGTCGCCTTCAACATAGCTTTTCAGAGTATCCACATAACCGGCAAATACGAACATGGGATCCACGTCGACATTCTGGCTCCATCCGAGAGCACATCCGCTGTCGACCATAATATCGTTCTGGCCTCCCTGGATGTCGCAGTACGAAAACTGCATGGAAGTCGACATCGCCATATATTTGACGTAGACCTCCGAATACATTCTGGCAACGTTGCCCCAGAGAATGGAATTGCTGATCTCCATATTGCTTCCATTGTAGCAGTAGATCGCTCCACCCCAGACCGAGGCGGTATTGCCGGCGATAGTACAGCCTGTAATAACGGGATTGCCTTCGTTCTGGCTCCAGATCGCTCCGCCACGGGATGCAAAGTTACCGGCGATAAGGCAGTTACTTACGGTAGGACTGCCTCCTATGATATACAGTCCGCCGCCGCCGGTACCTGCCGTATTCCCCGTAATCGTGCAACCGGTGATCGTGGGCCGGCTGTCATTGTTACCAACGGCGACAGCTCCACCGAAGAAGGCCTGATTCCCCTTAAATACACAATTACTGATCGTGGGATTGGAGCCGTTATAACAATAAACCGCCCCGCCAAACACGGACAGGTTGCCGCCAATGACGGTTAGCCCCTTCACAGCCGCATCCGAGGTCTCACCTGAGCCAAACTCAAAGCCGCGCGAGCCGATAATGCCTTCGCAATCGATGATCGTGCTTCTGACAATACCGACATTGTCGGGCTCGGTGCTCTGTACGGTAATTAGCTTGCCCCGGAAGTTGAGGTTGATGTTTCCACCACCGGAGTACGTGCCGGGCTCGATTACGACCGTGTCATAGTCGAAAGTCGCTTCAATAGCTTCCTGGATCGTGGCGTAATCCGCAGGCACGTTGATTACCGCACCCATGGCTGACTGAGCAACCATGAAAACCATCATGCAAATTATTGTTCTTGTCTTTTTCATCTCACTACCCATCCATTCTTTTATGTACAGTAACCGTTATTTCAGTTTAACACACGATTGCGTTATTAATATGCAATTTAACCTACAGTCTCGTTATAACTGGTTGAGTCGTAATGCAGTATTATCTCGGGCTCAAAACCCGCGGGAACCTCCGTGATACCGGAGCGGTTAAAGTACAGGTCGCTGTTTCCACCAAGGGTCATGGGAGTGTCGGAATAGTTCAGCACCGACCCGGCAATGGTCCCGCCGGCATTCCCGAAAAACTGTATGCCGTTGGCGGCGATAGCTCCATTGAGAGTACCGAAGTTTCCACCAAAAGACACATTGAACCCGGGCGCCATGACAAATGTTCCGGTCTCGTCCTGCATGGCCTCGAAATTATCTTCATCGGGCAAGTCAGCGACCGATGCACTGCTAACGTTACCCAGGAAAGTCAACAGATTTTCTCCTGAATTGTCGGTCACATCACCGTCACCGACAATGATACCTGTTACGTTAGTGCTGCCGGTAAAAGTGACAACGTTGGGCGATTCGATGAATACGATACCCTCTAAGATAACGTTTCCGCTGAAAACGGGATTGGTCCCAGCCGCTATTCTGATATTGCTATATGTCGCGTCGCTGCTGACATCGGTATCGATATCGATCACCTCGTCGCCGACATACTGCTCAAAATGACCCGAATTGGGAAGGGGAAACTCGGTAGGAGGAACACCCGTAAAAACATGGTTGTCAATCGCGTCCTGTCCCACCTCGCCCCCGATGGAAGCCTGCCCGCCCTGCAAATAGACGGTGGCATCGGGGTTGGTAATACTCACATCGCCTGCGATCATTGAGTTTCCGATGATCGAAAGGGCGTCCTCATCACCGTTGGATTCGATATAAACACTGGCCTCAACAGCAACATTTGTTCCATCCATGTCGATATTACCAGACAGATGAATAGGACCCTTGGAGGCAACTCCGTAATCGAACACGGAATCTTCCCTTACGCCAAACCTAAAGTCGACGCCGAGATTACGATTCAGAGTATCGGCTGAGCCGGCGATATCCATCTCCACGACATCCAGATCGGCGCTCTTGCTGAGCGTAGCGACAAACGTCTTGCCGGACGCGGAATCCAGAACGATCTCCTCGGTAGAAAGAGCAATAGGATCGCCGCCGCCGTCCACTGTCATAGTTACATACAGGCCAGCCGACGTCATGGAAGCATATACGGAATTGGCAAGGACGGCAAAACGAGCATTAGCGGGAGTCGCACCGGGCATATCAACCTGGCTGACATAATACCGCATCACCTCCAGACCGGACTGGGCGCTCTCAAAAGCACGCCCGGCCTTCTGATGGTTGTCGGCGATATTGACATTGCTCGACGACATACTCAGCATACTCACCGCCAGCGTCGAAAAAATCGTCACAAAAGCCATCGCAATGATCAGAGCCGAACCACGAATTTTTTTGTTTGTTTTTCTCATTTTCATCTTCATTGCTTCACCCCCCGGTAATGTATCGCTGCTACTACCCCCAAACTGATGAACCTCACCTCTCAATAAAATATAATAAATAATGAAAGGCAAGCGGCAAAATTCGTGCAAATGGAAAGTTTTTTTTGGCGTAAAGTCCCATAAAACCGAACCGGAACATGCCGCCAGGTGTGATTTAGTCGCCCGTGGACGAAAAATCGGGTGTTTCCCGCTCGGCGTGATAAGAGCTGCGGGTAAACGGCGAGGACATCACCCAGGTAAAGCCGATCTCCCTTGCCAGCTGGGCCCACCAGTCGAATTTTTCAGGCGCAATAAACTCCACAACATCAAGAGACTGCTTCGACGGTCGCAAATATTGCCCGATCGCAACGCGGTCGCACCCAACGCCCCGCAGATCATCCAAAACCCGCCTAACCTCGTCCTCGGTTTCGCCAAGACCCAACATAATAGAAGACTTGGTCTGGCTGCCCAGCCGACCCTTCGCCTTTCGCAGCAGATCAAGCGACGTCCGATAATCACCGCCCGGACGCACCTTCGCATACAAGGGCGGCACCGTCTCGACATTATGCCCGAAGACAAACGGCAACGCCTGCGAAAGAATATCCAGCGCCTCATCCTGACATGTGCGAAAATCCGGCACGAGCAGCTCGAATTTCAGATCGCCATTGTCCCGGCGGCAGCGATTGACTACATCGCAAAAATGCCGCGCACCACCATCCAGCAGATCATCGCGATTGACGCTGGTGATCACCAGGTACTTCAGCTTCATCTCCTTCGCCATCTTCGCCGCACGGGCAGGCTCTTCGGGGTCGGGCGGCGTTGGCTTACCAGACGCCACCGAGCAGAACCCGCAGTTTCGCGTGCAGATATTGCCGAGGATGAGGATCGTCGCCGTCCCCCTGCTCCAGCACTGGCCGCGATTGGGGCAGTTGGCGTTGGTGCATATCGTCTCCAGACCGAGCGTGCTCAGCGTGTGATGCGTATGCTCGAAGGTCTCCCCCGAACCGATAGGCCGCCTTAGCCACGGCGGCAGTTGGCGGTGAACCTCACCCATCGCAATCGCCCTCCTCATCCCCTTCCTCGCTCGACCAGTGGCTCACGCAAAGCCGACCAAGCACATCCTTAACCTCGTCCACAGAGATATCCCTGCCAGCCTCCCTGGATACGGATGTGATCTCGACATCCTCAAGGCCGCACGGCACAATATTGCCAAAAATGCCCAGATCGTTACTTACATTGATCGCCATGCCGTGCATACTGACCCAATGCTTGAGTTGAACGCCGATCGAGGCGATCTTCCTCTGCTCGGTCCACAGGCCGGGATAGCCCTTTCGCCGGTGGCACTCCACACCGAACCGCCCTAACAGCTCGATCCCTATCGATTCGAGGTCCCTGACATATTCGTTGATGGCAAGCCCTAACGTTTGCAGCTTCAAAACAGGATACAAAACCACCTGTCCGGGATTGTGGGCTGTGGTGCCCCCGCCCCGGCGAACGTTTACAAGCTCGATACCCTTTTGCACCAGCACCTGCGGGCTCACCAGCAGACGATTCTCCGTCTTGCGGGCACCAAGGGTAATCACCGGCGGATGCTCCAGCAGCAAAACCGTGTTCGGTATCAAATCCTCCTGCCGCTGCTCGACGAGCTGGCCCTGCATATCGAGCGCATCGCGGTAAGCCATAACACCGCAATCTCGAATCACCAACCGGGCATGTTTCTTCGCATACTGCATGAATTTACACAAAAAACGGCAATAATTCCCAGCCTGAAACGTCCATAAACCGGCTACAGCATAAAGGCCGAACGCAAATTATCGCGTAGGATGGGTAACTTGTTACCCATGCGGTTCTGTAAGGCCATCCATATTATAAATGGGTTTGGGCGTAAATAAAAGCGTCAATCAGCCCTTTTTTCGTGGCGGAACGTGCAGACTTATCCCGAAGGCATCTTCCCAGCCTTCCTTGAGCACCTCCGAGACGGTCGGGTGGGCAAAACTCACATCCTCGATCCTCTCGCTGCTGCCGATCAGCGCCCTGGCTGTCTGTACCATCTCGGTAACGCTCGCCCCGACCATAGTCACGCCCACGACACAGCCGGAAGCCTTGTCGCGGATGACCCGCACCTCGCCGGCGCCCTCATTATGAGCAACGCTCCTGCCGTTCGAGCGAAATGCGGCCTTACCAACAACCGTCTCGATGCCTTCACGGGCGCACTTCGCCTCATTTTTGCCGACCGAAGCCACCTCCGGAAACGTATACACCGCCCGCGGGATCAGATTATAGTCGCCCATCGTCTCATCGCCGCCAGTCGCATTCTCAGCAGCGATCTCCGCCTCGGCAAACGCCCCGTGGGCAAGATACGTCGTACCAACCGCATCGCCGATGGCATAAACACCGGCAACGCTGGTCTCCATCTTTCCATTGACCGCTATCGCCTTGCCATTGGTCTTAAGTCCGATATTCTCGATGGTCTCTGCGTCGCAGACAGACGTTCTGCCAACGGCAACGAGCACCTTTTCCGCCTCGATCGCCTCGCCGCCTTCCAGCGAGACCTTCGCGACGCCGCCTGCCGCCTGGACCGCTGTGACCTTTTGGCTGACCAGAGACTGGATGCCTAATTTCCTAAATTCCTTAACCATCATCTTGCCGACCCAATCGTCCTCATTGGGCAACAGGTTATCCAAAGCCTCGACGATCGTAACCTTCGTCCCGACCGTAGCATATACGCAGGCCATCTCACAACCGATAACGCCGCCGCCGATGATGACCATCGAAGTTGGGATAGCCGCAAGCTCGAGGGCCTCGGTACTGCTGATCACCGTTTCGCCGTCAAACGGAAAGACCGGTATCTCCGTGGGCTTCGAGCCCGTAGCTAAGATTATGTTTTTGGCCTGGACCTCTGTCTGCCCGGAGGCGCTTTCAACGACGACCTGACCGGCGGCCTTGACGATGCCCCTGCCCTCGAATGTCTTTATCTTATTGCTCTGCACCAGCCCGGTAACGCCTTTGCAGAAACCGGCGACGATCGCATTCTTCCGCGACTGCATCTTCGCCCAGTTCGGCTTTACACCGGAAATCTCAAGCCCCATCAGCGGAGCATGTTTGGCAAGCATCAGAAAATGCGCAGAGCCAAGGAGCGCCTTCGACGGAATACACCCCCGGTTAAGACAAGTCCCACCCATCTCAGCCTTTTCCACCAGGGCCACCGAAGCGCCCTTCTGCGCACACCGTATCGCCGCAGCATATCCGCCGGGCCCGCCGCCTATCACTACAACATCAAAACTGTCAGCCATCGCTATCTCTCCAAAACAACCCAAAACATCCTCAAAACAGTTCAAAACCCGCTAATGATTTTAACACGAAATCCCAATAAGTCAAACCAATTGTGCCCAATTAGCTCAGCAATTGAGCCAAATCCAACCAAACCAAACCGAATCAAACACAAACAAACCACACAGAACCCATGCCAGAGGGCCACCCTTGCTGCGAACTGGACTGCCATGCGCTATAACACCCCAACATCCTGCCCTTTATGAATGCTTTACGATTGTCGTGTGGGTTGCGTCAAACATCCTTACTCCCCCGCTGTCTAATTGCAGGATCAATCCGCCGGTGGGGTCGACTCCGATGCAGTTGCCCGCAAATCGCCGCCGATTAAACTCTACCGTTACCCGATGGCCCAACTGGCTGCTCAATTGCCGCCAGTTTTCGATGATGACCTCACTATTGCTTTGCGCAACGTCGAGCCAATGCTCCAACGATACCAGCAACTGTCGCCCAAGCCGATTCCTGTCGACCGGAGCGTCATTTTCCATATCGATGCTGGTCGCGGGCATTTTCAGGCCCGGCTGGGACAGAAAACCGGCATTCTGATGGCAGTTTATTCCGACCCCGATCACATAAAGGTTCCTGCCGTCGTCACACCTGGATTCGAGGAGGATACCGGCAACCTTTTTACCGTTTATGAGAATATCGTTGGGCCACTTGATCCTCGTCTTGCTGCGGCTGTGCGCGTCGACGGCATGACAAACAGCCACCCCAGCGGCAAGCGTCAACAATTCCGCACCGCAATCGCAATCGGTCAGCAGGATCGAACAAAGGACACTGTCGCCGGGCCGGCTTAGCCACTGATTTTGCCTTCGCCCCCTGCCTGCCGTCTGCTCTTCGGCAAAAACGCACAGCCCGCTGTTCCCGGCATTGCCTGCATATTCCCAGGCAACGTCGTTGGTACTTGCGGTCTGTTTATAAACGAGGATTTCCTTGCCGA
>DAOVVQ010000272.1 GCA_030637065.1 Planctomycetota bacterium | reverse complement strand
CCAGATCGGCAAGAGTACGCTCTTCGAGGGACACAGCTCGGTTCTGGCCGACGGGCGGATCCTTTATGACCGGTGGGAATATGTCGACCGCAACTTCGGCGACGCTCAGGCTTTGTGGACGGTTCGCCCGGACGGGACGAGTCCGTCGATCTATTGGGGCAATAATACGTGGTCGCCGGGCGGTGTGATCGATGCTCGCGGGATCGGCGATACGGGTAAGGCGGTTTGCATATTCACGTCGTGTCACGATCGTCCGTGGGGTGCGATGGCGATAATCGACCGGCGGCTTGGTATGGACGGTGTCGAGCCGGTTGTCAGGATGTGGCCTGCCGATGCCGCTGGGCTGATGGACGAGCCGGAGCCGAGGCAGGAGGGCAAGTACGGATTTGACAGGTTCAAGCAGGTTATGCCGAAATACGAGGACCCTTATCCGCTGAGCGACAAGTATTTTCTTGTCAGCCGCTCTACCGGCGAGGGTAAGTTGGACTCGAAGGGGCAGGGAACGCTTGCGATGGGGATATTTTTAGTTGACGTTTTCGGTAATGAAGTTCTTATCCATACAGAAGGGGCCGGCTGTTACGATCCTGCTCCGCTTCGGGCGAGAATGTCCTCTTCGCCTATACCGCCAAGTCGGGATTTCGATAATGCCGACGGTTATTTTTATATTACGGACGTTTACCGCGGCACGCATATGAAGGGTGTTAATCGCGGCGATGTCAGGTTCCTTCGCGTGGTTGAGTCGCCCGAGAAGCGTAACTGGACGAATCTCGGCTGGACTGGTCAGGGTGCGATGGCGCCGGCGATGAACTGGCATGATTTTAATAATAAACGGATATTGGGGACTGTTCCGGTTGAATCTGACGGGTCGGTGTATTTTGCGGTTCCGGGTGAAAAGTTTGTGTATTTTCAGCTTCTGGATGAAGATGGGATGATGATCCAGTCGATGCGGAGCGGAACGCTTGTCCAGTCGGGTGAAACGGCTGGGTGTATCGGTTGTCATGACGACCGGCGTTCGGCTGCGGCGATGGTGTCAGTGGCAGGTGCGGGGGCGGAGGCGTCGGGTGAAACTTCGCTTGCGCTTCGGCGGGCGGCGAGTGGGCTTGACGGCTGGTATGGTAAGGAGCGGCTTTTTAACTATGTTCGCGAGGTTCAGCCGGTTTTTGACAGGC
Organism: Planctomycetota bacterium; assembly: GCA_030637065.1. Classification (GTDB taxonomy): domain Bacteria; phylum Planctomycetota; class Phycisphaerae; order Sedimentisphaerales; family Anaerohalosphaeraceae; genus DAOVVQ01. The sequence continues at coordinate 4,076 of DAOVVQ010000272.1, read as the reverse complement.
ATTGCGTAAGCTGCCACGACTACGGCGGTGAGGCAGGTGAGGCCCTTAACCTGGCAGCAGACCGGACGCTGGTCTTTAGTACGTCGTACAACGAATTGTGGCGAAAGGGGTTTGTAAAGGCGATCGGCGCTGGACCCCATGAGACGCAACAGCCGTATTCGTGGGGCTCGGCTGTCAGTCCTTTGGCGCAGACGCTGCGAGAGGGTCATTATGGCGTCAGGCTCAGTGATGAAGAACTGGACCGGATCATTACGTGGATCGATATCAACGCGCCGTATTATCCAAGCTATGACAGTGCGTACCCAGCCAATCTTGCCGGTCGGTCGCCGCTTGACAAAAAGCAGATCACCAGGCTGTCGAAGCTGACGAGGGTGGCGTTTGACAAGCTGGCTTCGTGCAAGGCGAACGAGGGTCCGCAGATCAGTTTCGACCGGCCCGGGCTAAGCAGGTGCCTTGCGGGGCTTAAGGAGGCCGATCCTTCGGGATACAAAGAGGCGCTTGGGATCATTCGCGACGGCAAAAAGATGTTGGCTAAGACGCCTCGTGCAGAGATGAAAGGCTTCGTAGCGGCGGCTGTCGATCGGAGGAGGCAGGAGAAATACGCGGCCCGCAGGGAAGTGGAACTGTCGAACCGGTCGGCTATACGGGATGAGCAGAAAATCAAAGATTAAAAATTAAAATGAAAAAATACAGATCAAAATTCAAAAATAGTTTTCAGCCGGGTGGTTCTGGGATTTGGTGGAGCCAAACCGATGGTGGGCGCCGGTGTGCATACGACCATCGGTTTGCTACGCAAACACGCTGCCACCCATCGAGCAATGTAGAGGTTTCCGTGGTTTTTTAACGAGGCATTGGTTTTTGGGAGATTGGACAGGATACGGACATCTGAGATGGGCTAAAAATGGCGGTTTTGGCGGACGATTTGGCCTATTGCAATTGGAGGCTCAAAAGTGTATAATTGTCGGGCTAAGATCGCGAATATTTCGCGGGCCAGAGACGTCTTTGCGGTAATGACAGTTGATTGGTGCGAAATATCGCATCCTATGTGGCTTTAATCTGAGGATTCAAAAACAAGTTAGAATAATCTTTTTATCTGGAGGATATCAATTATGAGTAATGAGTCAGGTATTGTCAGGAAGTCGATCAGTCGTCGTCGGTTTATCCGTGGTGCTGGTGCGGCTGTGGGGGCTTTTACTATCGTTCCTCGTCATGTATTGGGCGGCAGGGGTTATGTCGCGGCTAATGACAAGCTCAATATCGCTGTTATTGGGATCGGCGGCAAGGGCAAGACCGACGCCCGCGAGGTCAGCAGCGAGAATATCGTGGCTTTGTGCGATGTCGATTTCGGTCACGCCGCCAAAATATTCGAGGAGTACCCAAAGGCCAGGCGGTACAAAGACTATCGCCGGATGCTCGATAAGCAGAAGGATATTGACGGCGTTGTGATCGCGACACCGGACCACACACATGCGGTCATTTCGATGGCTGCGATGAAGAGGGGCAAGCACGTGTACTGCCAAAAGCCGCTGACGCAGACTATCGAGGAGGCTCAGCTTCTCAGGAAGACGGCCCGCAGGATGAATGTTGCCACGCAGATGGGTAATCAGGGCCAGGCCGGCGAGGAGCGGCGGCGGATCGAGGAGATGATCACTGACGACGCGATCGGCGAGATAACGGAGGTTCACGTCTGGACCAACCGTCCTATATGGCCGCAGGCCGTTGGCCGTCCGGACGGCCATGTACATACCCCGGATGAATTAGACTGGGATCTCTGGCTGGGACCGGCCCCCGAGAGGCCTTACAATCCGGCCTATCATCCGTTTAAGTGGCGCGGCTGGTGGGATTTTGGTACCGGGGCGCTCGGCGATATGGGCTGTCATAATATCGACCCGATCTTTCGGGCTTTGAAATTGCGATATCCGCTGACGGTCCAGGCGACGTCGACACCGGTAAACAAAGAGACGTATCCTGCCGGCTCGATGGTGACTTATGACTTTGGTGCGCGGGGTTCGAAGCCGCCGGTTACGGTTACCTGGTACGATGGCGGGCTAAAGCCGCTTCGGCCCGCCGAGTTGGAGGATGGTCGCCAGATGGGCAAGCAGGGCACGCTTTATGTCGGCGAAAAGGGCAAGATCCTCGACGGGCGTGTGATCCCGGAGAGCAAGATGAGGCAGTATGGCGTGCCGCCCAAGACGATCGCGCGTTCGCCGGGCCATTATGTCGAGTGGATAGAGGCCTGCAAGGGCGGCGAGCCCGGCGGGGCTAATTTTGATTTTGCAGGGCCGCTGACCGAGACGGTACTGATGGGTAACGTTGCTCTTCGGATGGCCATAGCGGACAAGATGTCGCGCCAGAGGCTGCATTGGGACGCCGGCAAGGGCGAGTTTTCCAATATGCCAGAGGCCAATGAGTTCCTCAGGCGTCCTTACCGACAGGGCTGGACGCTTTAACCTTAATAGAGGGTTCGTATGCCGGATATAGGGATCGTTGGTTTTGGTTTTATGGGTCGGATGCACTTTGGCTGCTGGAGCGGGCTTGAGGGTGCCAACGTTAAGGCGATCTGTGATGCCAATCCGGCAATAGCCGCAGATGCCGGAGAGATCGTCGGCAATATCGACGGTCTGCCGGAGAATGTCGACCTTTCTGGTGTGAACTTTTACACGGACTATGACAAGTTCCTGACCGATGAGAAGCTCGACGCGATCTCGCTGACTCTGCCGACGTTTCTTCATGCCGACTTTGCGATAAAGGCTCTTGAGGCTGGGGTGAGTGTTCTTTGCGAAAAGCCGATGGCTCTTACGTTGGATCAGTGCGACCGGATGATCGCGGCTGCGGCGGAGAGCGAGGCGGAACTTATGATCGCGCACTGTATTCGTTTTTGGCCCGAATATGCGAAGGCCAAAGAGATCGTCGATTCCGGCGAGTATGGCAAGGTCCTTGTCGGGCATTTTCAGCGGCTTAGCGTTATTCCGACGTGGAGCAGCGACGACTGGATGCGTGACGCCAGCCAAAGCGGCGGGATGGTTCTTGATCTTCATATCCATGACTCGGATTATGTTCATTATCTGCTCGGGATGCCGGTGGCGGTCAGCAGTCGGGCCCTTATGACCGACGGGCATGTAAGCCACATCGACACGCAATATCACTACGATGGCGGCAAGCTCATCACAGCCGAGGGCAGTTGGAGGGTGAGCGATTCGTTTAATTTTCGGATGAATTTCGAGATACTGTTCGAGGGTGCGACGATCGTTTACGACTGTACGCGGGACCCGGTGTTTATGGTCTATCCTTCGAAGGCCGACGCGTTCAGTCCTGAAGTTGCAGCCGGCGACGGATATTCCCGTGAGATCGAATATTTCGCCAACCTGATAGCGGGCAAGGTGTTAGGGCCGCAGGGAGAGGTTATAACGCCGGCTCAGTCGAAGGAGTCGCTCAGGATAGTGGAGGCGGAGCAGGAATCGGCTCTTACGGGCAAGATGGTAACGCTTTGAAGATTCGGGCAGACAAACAACAAATAAATTGGAGATAAATATGGCAAGATGCGGCGCGTGGGCGATTGGCGTGTGCAGTTGGTCGTTGCAGACGGACCTTAATGGCGTAATTGAGACCATGGAGCAGTTGCAAGTCGATAATGTCCACCTGGATCTGCGGCCGGCGTGCATAGATAAATCCGAAAAATATTTAGAGCAGGTCCGCCAGCAGGGCTGGGTTGTCAGTTCTACGATGATCGGTTTTCCGCAGGAGGACTATTCCAGCCTTGATGCTATAAAGGTCAGCGGCGGGATCGCTCCGGATGACTGCTGGGAGAGTAACCGGCGGATCTTCGAGTCCGCTATCGCTGCCACCGCCGAACTGAAGGTGCCGTACCTGTCGACGCATATCGGTTTTATCGACGAGAGCCGGCCTGAGTATGCCCGCAAGTTTCATGACCGTATAAAGCTGATGGCCGATGCCGCCGCTCAGCAGAATGTGATATTGCTGCTGGAAACGGGTCAGGAGACGGCGGAGGAGCTGAGGGGTTTTCTCGAAGAGATGGATCATCCGGCTGTCGCGGTTAACTTTGACCCAGCCAATAT
>DAOVVQ010000247.1 GCA_030637065.1 Planctomycetota bacterium | reverse complement strand
TGCCCGGAACTTTTTGACGGTCTTATCCAATTCTTAACTGACGTTCAGGATGCGGAAGACGATTTCAGCGCGACGGGGCTTTTGGTGCTGTTTCAGTTGTCATTGTTAGGTCATCTCGGCACAAGACTTGTACTTGAAACGTGTGCGAACTGCAATGCCGATATCAGTCAAAACCGGCGGGGGGTTTATTTCAGCAGCTCGGCAAACGGACTTATATGCTTTGACTGTGAATCGTCGTTTACCGATAAGATCCGGCTAAGCGATGCCTGCGGGGCAGCTCTTGCGGATCTTAAACTCCTGCCGCAGACAAATGCGCAAACGCTTAAGGAAATCGAAAAGGTTTTCATTTACCACTTTACGGAACTGATGCACCGACCGCCCAAGATGGCGAAGTATTTTCTGTAGCCAAATTAAGGTGTCTGGGGGCGGTTGAAAAAGCCTTGTTAGAAACCGCGTGGGCCAAGGCCCACCCTACCGACTATTGATCGGTGTCATCGAAGAGGGATGTCTCGTCGGTACTGCTGTCTTCCTTCTTGTGATACTTTAGCCCCAGATGCTCGCAGGCCTGCTTTGTGACCTCCCTGCCCCGCCTGGTCCTGCGAACAAAGCCCGTTTGCAGAAGGTAGGGCTCGACTACATCTTCCAATGTGTCTCTCTCCTCGCCTAATGTCGCCGCGATGGCCTCGATCCCAGCCGGTCCGCCTTCGTAGACGTTGATCAGCGCCCTTAGAAACGAACGGTCAAGCTCATCGAGCCCAAGATAGTCGATCTGCTCCATCTTCAGGGCGCTTTCGACGATGTCAGTTGTTAGTTTGCCCGCGCCTTTAACCTGCGCATAATCGCGGACACGCTTTAAGAGACGGTTGGCCACCCTCGGTGTACCGCGGCTCCTGGCGGCGATGAGCCCGAGGCAGTTGTCCTCGCTTTCAAGTTCAAGAAGCCTGGCCGACCTTGACAGGATCGACGTAAGATGGTCGGTATTATAAAAGTCCAGATGATACATCATCCCGAAACGCCCCCTAAGCGGAGCACTTAGCAGCCCCGCCCTCGTCGTTGCGCCAATCAGCGTAAAACGCTTTAAGGGAAAGTTGATGGTCTTGGCATGCATGCCGCTGTCGACAGTGAAATCGACCTTGAAATCCTCCATCGCCGGATATATGAATTCCTCGACCACCGCGCTCAGGCGGTGGATCTCGTCGATGAACAACACATCGCCGGTGTTGACGTTACTCAAGAGCCCCATCACATCGCCCTGCTTGGCGAGGGCGGGCCCGGATGAAATGCGAACGGAGGCGCCCATCTCGTTGGCGATGACATGGGCGAGTGTCGTCTTGCCCAGGCCGGGCGGGCCGTAAAACAGGATGTGCTCTAACGGCTCATCGCGCCCCTTGGCAGCCTGAATGGCGATGGAGAGCTTCTCCTTGACATTGTCCTGGCCGATACACTCGTCGAGCGTTCTTGGCCGAAGCGCAAGGTTGAAGTTCTCCTCCTGTTGACCGCCCGAATCGGCACTTAATACCCTGTCTATCGCCATCGTGAGATTCCGTTAAACTTCAATTCCCTGTTTGATCCGGTAAACCAGCGGCACCAGTCCCTCCGCCGTCTTGATATCCGGATGCCTGCTGCACGTAAGCTGGATCAGTTCCATCGCCTCGGTCCTCTTTTCGCCCCACGCGACCATGATCTCCAAGGCCTCGGTCTGGAACGTTTCAAATGCCGCCCTCGTCCCTACGCCCGTCGCGGGATCGCTGATGGCAAAGTCGCCCAGCTTGCCCTTAAGCTCGGCGATAATAAGCTGCGCAAGCCGCTTTCCAACCGCTGGCAGGCTCATCAATATTTTTTCGTCGCCCGCCTCGACGGCACAGGCGATAGTGGCAATAGGAACCGTCAGCGACTTAAGACCCTTCTTGATGCCAAGGCCCTTGACGCTGATATACTTGCCGAAAAATCTCTTTTCGCCGGTACTAAGAAAACCGACCATCCGCGGAATAAGGTTCCCCCGGCCGGGAGTACCCTCGAAGTATTCCATAGTACACAGACTGATATCATCGCCGATCTTGCCGCCAAGTTCGCTGACAACATAGCCGGGCAGCATGACCTCATAACAAACCTGCCCAACCCGGACAACTCCCGTGCCGCTGTCAAGACTAACCAGTTTCCCTTCGATCTGTGCTATCATAATATCCGACCGGACTAACTTTTTTCTTTTAGACAAGATAACAGGATTAAACAGGATTATGTTACAGATTGCTTCGTTGATACCCCGTCAATAAATCTTAGCTTCCTTTTCACTTGTACTTTTTGTTCTCCAAAGTTCAACAATAACCCGACATCTTTGCCGGTAGCAACCAGATAATTCACGAGTTGAACTTCATGAGCCAGGATAATCTTTCTAACTGATTTCAACTCCACCATGACAGCATCTTCGACTAAAATATCCGCCTTGAATTCTCCGACAATTTCACCTTCATACTGTACGATAATTGCCTTCTGCGATTCCGCCTGCAACCCTTCTTTCTTAAGCTCGATCAGCATAGACTTTTCATAGACAGATTCCACGAAACCAAAGCCCATTCTATTATAAACGCGGTAGGCACAGCCAATAATTTTATCTGTCAGCTCTTCATATTGCACGGCAACCGCCTATATTAACTGTTGTCAGCCAGAAAATCCTGTATGATCCTGTTAATCCTGTCTAAAAAACTACAGTGCCAACCCGCCTATCTCATTGGCACAACACAGCGCCGCTGCGATGGCGTCTGCTACGTCCGGCGGCTCCGGGATGCTGCTAAGACCCAGAACCGACTGGATCGCCCGCTGCATCTGTTGTTTGCTCGCCCTGCCGTTGCCTGTCAGCGACTTCTTGATCCTCGTTGCGGCAAAGCTCCTGACCTCGGCGCCGATCTCGGAGGCCTTATTCAGTATAACACCTCTGGCGTGGCCCATCAATATCGCCGTCTTCGGGTGCTTGTAATGCGAATACAACTCCTCGACCGCCACGATCGAAGGGCTGAATTTTTCCAGCACCGTTTGGGTATCGCCCGCGATCTGCGTCAGTCGCCGGGCAAGGTCCGCATCGCCGTCCGTGCGAAAGACCCCTGCCTCCAACAGCTTTTCGGCGCCGGGCTGGGCATCCAGAACCGCATATCCGCAGACCTGAAGGCCGGGATCGACACCTAAGATGATCATTGTCGTCTCCAGGTGGTCTCGCCGCCGCCCTTATCTTCGAATACGATCCCGAGTTCGAGTAGTTTATCGCGTATTTCGTCGGCTTTGGCGAAATCCTTATTCTCTCTCGCCGCTTTTCGCTGCTGGATCATCATGCCCATCAAATGGTCCAAAAGGGCCTCATCTCCGCCGCTGCTGCTGGCATATTCGTCCCTGACGATTCCGAGGACGCCGCCGCCTAATCGCGTGAACATCTCGTTAGCGGCCCGAAGCGTCTCGCCGCTCGCGCCCGAATCCTCCGTCAGCCGATTGGCAACACGAACCAACTCGAACATAACCGAAAGGGCGACCGCGGTATTTAGGTCCTCGTTCATTGCATCTTCAAATTTACCCTTAAGCTCGTCAAGTTCACCGGCAACCTTGTCGTCAAGCCCACCTTCGGTGGCGCCTGAAATCCTCTTTCGCAGGGCGATTACGGCGTCTGTTATCTTGTCATAACCGCTCTGAGCGGCGGCAAGGGCGGCATCGGAAAAATCCATCGTGCTTCGGTAATGGCTTTGCAATATCAACTGCCTGACAGCCAACGGATCGTAGGGCTGGCTTAACAGTTTGTGGCTGCCGGCAAAAAGCTCTTTAAGATTGATAAAATTGTTCAGGCTCTTGCCCATCTTCTGGCCGTCGACCGTGACCATATTGTTGTGAATCCAGTACTGCACGAATTGAACTTCATTGGCGGCCTCGGACTGGGCGATCTCGCATTCGTGATGCGGAAACTTATTCTCAATGCCGCCGCCGTGGATATCGATGGTCTCGCCCAAGTATTTCATGCTCATCACCGAACATTCCAAATGCCAGCCGGGATAGCCCTTCCCCCACGGGCTGTTCCACTGCAAAATATGGTTAGGCTCGGCCTTCTTCCACAGGGCAAAATCGGCTGGGTGCCGCTTATCGGGAGAAACCGCCACCCGCGCCCCAGCCTGCATATCCTCGACATTTCGGCCCGACAGCTTGCCGTAATCCTTGAACTTTGCGACCTCGAAATAGACCGAACCGTTCGCCTCGTATGCATAGCCTTTGTCGACGAGCGTCTGGACAAGCTCGATCTGCTCGGGGATATGACCCGTCGCTCGCGGGCTGATGTCCGGACGGACACATTTAAGCTCGTCCATATCCGCAAAATAGCTGGCGGTATAGTACTCGGCAAGGGCCATCGGATGCTTGTGTTCCTTCTTCGCGGCGACCGCAAGTTTGTCCTCGCCCTCGTCGGCATCGTCGGTAAGGTGGCCGACATCGGTAATATTCTGCACGTAAGTTACCGCGTAGCCGAGATACCGCAGATACCGCACCAATATATCGAAGCTGACATAGCTCTTTGCATGGCCTAAGTGGGCGTGGCCGTAAACCGTCGGCCCGCAGACATAGACACCCGCCCTCCCCTCGACCAGCGGTGTAAATTCCTCGACCTTTCTCGCCATCGTGTTGTATAGCTTCAAACTCATTTTCTTTCTCGATCCCTTAAAGTGTTCGTTTCAGCCTTCTTCGCAGCAGCACAACCGCCGTCGCCGCGATCGCATTGCCGGCTCCTATCTCACCGAGCCCCTCGTTGGTCTTGGCCTTGACGTTTACATTGACAAAATCTACTCCTAATATCGAGGCGATCGCCCTTTTCATCTGGGTCTTATACGGGCCCAATTTAGGCTGCTCGGCGTGTATCGTCAAATCGACGTTTACAACCTCCCATTTGGCCTCGCCGATCCGCTCGGCCACATCTAACAAAAGCTGCCGGCTGTCGGCGTCTTTGAATTCATCGGTATCATCGGGAAACAGCGTCCCGATATCGCCCATCGCCGCAGCCCCGAGTATCGCATCGGTAACCGCGTGCAGGGCGGCATCGCCGTCGCTATGGCCCAACAGACCCATCGCGTACGGCACAACCACGCCGCCAAGTTTCAACTCCCGATCGGGCACAAGGCGGTGGATATCCGTACCGATCCCCGTTCGATAATCATAGTTCGCCTCGAAACTCACAGCGTCCCCTTGGTACTTGGAATATCGGTCCCGACGATCTTTACCGCTGCGGCGATCGCCTGACCTACAGCCTTGAAGATCGCCTCGGCAATGTGGTGGCTATTGGACCCGTAAGGCACGTTAATATGCAGGTTCAGCTTGCCCGCACTGGAAAAGCTCCGCATGAATTCCTCCACGCACTCGACATCGAAATCGCCGATCTTTTCCGTGCGGTAATTGACTTCATAAACGCAGTACGCCCTTCCCGAAAGGTCCAGCGCGATATTGGCCATTGCATCTTCCATCGGCACCGAACGGTTGCCGTACCTCGCGATGTCCTTCTTTTCGCCGAGCGCCTTCGCCAGGCAGGTCCCGATACATATCCCGACATCCTCGACCGTATGATGGGCGTCAACTTCCAGATCGCCGGTTGCCTTGACGGTCATATCGATCTTGCCGTGCTTGCTGATGTGCGTGAGCATGTGGTCGAGGAATCCGATCCCGCTGTCGATGTCGTACCTGCCCTCGCCGTCAAGGTTGATCTCGACGCTGATATCCGTCTCTTTGGTCTTACGCTCGGTTTTGGCGGTTCGCTCTGCCATGATTTGGGTCCCTTTTACTGCATTATTTGCTTTAGCGCCTTTAGCAGCGCATCGTTTTGCTCTCTCGTGCCGATAGTAGCCCTTAGTTT
>DAOVVQ010000145.1 GCA_030637065.1 Planctomycetota bacterium | reverse complement strand
GGCTGCTGCGGGTGATCAATCCCGGCAGGCATCGGATCGAGGCGTATACGTTTGACGGCGATCTGGAGTTTTCGTGGGGGAAGCCCTCGGCGGCGATCGAGGGGTTCTGCGGATGCTGCAATCCGATCAACTTTGCGATCCTGGAAGACGGCAGCTTTGTTACCTGTGAGAAGGGGCTTACGAGAGTGAAGATCTATGACGCGGACGGCGGGTTTGTCGGTGTTGTTGCTGGGCCTGCGAAACTCGTCAAAGACGGCGAGCTTAAGATATGCAACGTCCCGATCGAGTGCCAGGAGGGCGGATTCGACATCGCCGCCGATGCAAACGGGAGGGTATTCGTGCTGGATACAGTCAGGAATCTGGTTAGAACATTCGACAGGATAGCGGTGGACTAATGAAAGAGGCGAAAAGAAATATGCAAAATCGACGCAGCCTGCTCTTAGGCTTGCTGAGATATGCGACGCTCGGGCTTGTCGGTGCAGCCGGCGGCGGGGTGATCGCCAAACGCCGGCGACTCGTCAGGGAAGGAAAGTGCGTCGGTCGCGGGATATGCAGTGCGTGCGGGGTTTTTGACGGCTGCGGACTTCCGCAGGCTTTGAGTGCGAAACAGGTGTTAGGCAAACGCAAATGACGGAAAACGGCAAAGACAATATAAGCAGACGAAAGTTCCTCAGGGAGACTGCATGGGGTGCATCGATCGCCGCTGTCGGCGCTGCTGTGGGGGCGTCGGTAACGAGAAAGGCCAAAGCTGACATGCTCTGGCAGATCGACCCGCATAAGTGCATCCAGTGCGGCAACTGCGCGACATTCTGCGTGCTGGAAGAGTCCGCGGTCAAGTGCGTCCATGCCTACGCGATGTGCGGATACTGTAATATATGCACTGGCTATCTCGAACCGGAGCCTTATGCACTCGATACGGGCGCCGAGAACCAGCTCTGCCCGACCGGTGCGATCAAGCGGACCTTCATCGAGGACCCGTATTACGAATACACAATCGACGAGCCGCTTTGTATCGGGTGCGCAAAGTGTGTTAAGGGCTGTGGCGCGTTCGGCAACGGTTCGCTGTTCCTCCAGGTCCGACACGACCGATGCGTAAACTGCAACGAATGCTCGATAGCCGTCGCCTGCCCCTCGGGGGCCTTTGTCAGGGTCGACGCGCATCAGCCGTACTTACTTAAGGGAGCAAACGACGAAGAATGATACGCTCTGCCCTTCTAATTGTTATTGCTGTTTGCCTGCTGATCACCTGCGCCGATGCGTTTGGTATCCAGCGTTTTCCGCCGCCCGATTTCGAGACCGGCCACCAGCTTCCCGGCACGACTGAGCCGGGGGCAAGAAGTGAAATATTCGAGTATGTTGACGCCGCGGTGCTCATAATCGCACTTTCCTTAGCGTCGTGGCTTATTTTGAAGAAACGCAATCGGCGATGGATATTTATGCTGATGCTGTTTTCGCTGGGCTACTTCGGTTTCTACCGCGAGGGTTGTGTCTGCCCGATCGGTGCTATCGGCAACTTTACACTGTCGGTCTTTGACAGCGACTACGCGATGCCGTTAGGGGCTCTTATATTTTTTATTGCGCCGCTGGTGTTTACGCTGTTTTTCGGCAGGAGTTTTTGCGGAGCCGTCTGTCCGATGGGGGCGATTCAGGACCTTGTGCTGGTAAGACCGGTTAAGGTGCCCAAGGGCTTAGAGCAGGCATTGCGGCTGTTTGCATACCTTTACCTCGGCCTGGCGGTTTTGTTTGCCGCTACCGGGAGTGCGTTTTTGATATGCAGATACGACCCGTTCGTGGCGATGTTCCGCCTTAGCGGCAGTTTGAACATGCTCGTGATCGGGGCGTGTTTCCTGGTCGTGGGCGTATTCATCGGCAGGCCCTACTGCCGCTTCGTCTGTCCGTATGGTGTGATCCTTCGCCAGCTTTCGCGGCTGGCGAAAAAGAGGGTCACTATAACGCCGGATGACTGTATTAAATGCCGGCTTTGCGAAGATTCATGCCCGTTCGGGGCCATCGACGAGCCGGAGGCTCCGTGGCCGGAAGAAGTCTACAAGCAGCGAAAGAAGACGCTGGCACTGCTGATCGCTCTTTTGCCGGTGTTAGTAGTGCTTGGCGGATGGGTCCTTGGCGGGATGAGCGATTCGACGGCGAGAATGCACGCCAGTGTAAGGCTTGCCGAGCAGATATACATGGAGGAGGCGGGTTTGGCCCAAGAGACTACGGACCCAAGCTCGGCGTTTCGCGGGACTGGAGAGCAGGTCGCCGACCTCTACGCCGAGGCGGTTAAGATCAGGGGGCAGTTTGCCGTTGGCGGCTGGTTTGTCGGGGGCTTTTTGGGGCTGATCGCGGGGCTAAAGCTGATCCGGCTCTCCGTTAAGCCCACGAGAGAAGATTACGAGGCCGACCGGGCCGGGTGCCTGGCCTGCGGCAGGTGCTTTTCATATTGCCCAAGGGACCACGTGAGAATAAAAGAACTAAAGGCAGCTTCGGGATAGGTTGTATGGATAAAGTCATTGTTGAAAATTCAGTAGAGGTTTCTGCAAGGGACCCGTGGTACAGTGCGGCGGTGGCGGCTGTGGTGATAGCCGGCGTTTTTTCGCTTATTGTTATCGTGCTGCTGTCGGTTAACCACTACCATTTCAAGATCACCCATGAGAATCGTGCGCTGAAGCTCGAGGAGATGAAATTAGAGCTTGCCAAAACCGAGTATAAGGAGCAGTTCCTCGCCGATATCCGCCAGTTCGACCTCGAGATCAGGGAAGAGAAGCTCAGCCGCGTGAAATTCAGCCGCACCGGCGGGTACCTGCTGGTAGTAGCATTGGCGATATTCTTCGGGTGCCTGAAGTTCATACAGAATTGCAATAAGAAGCTGCCCTCGCCGCAGCACCAATCCGAAGCGGGACCGAGACAATTGCTGCAAACCCGGCAGGCGAACATCGCGGTAACTGTAACGGTGGTAATATTCGTTGGGATCGGCCTGTTGCTTATGGTTCGGCCTGCGATCGATCTTGGCTCCGGCGAGGCGGTTGCGGCTTATCCGTTGGCTGAGCAGATCGCCGCCAACTGGCCGACGTTTCGCGGGCCGGCGGGAAGCGGTATCTCGACCTATACGAACATACCCACCGAGTGGGACGGCGCCAGCGGGAAGGGGATCGTCTGGAAATCGGAAATACCCATAGGGGGCAACAACTCGCCCATCGTCTGGGATGATCGCGTCTTTATCTCCGGCGGCCATGAGGAAAAACGCGAGGTCTACTGCTACGACGCCGACTCCGGTGCACTTCTCTGGATCGGAGATGTAACGGCGCCGGCTATGCCCGGAGCCGATGAGTTCGAGGAGCCGATGGAGGACACCGGCTTTGCGGCGCCGACTATGGCGACTGACGGCAAACGCGTATTCGCCATCTTTGCAAACGGCGACATCGGCGCGTTCGATTTTAACGGTAAGAACCTCTGGAGCAAGAACCTCGGCACGCCCGACAACATGTACGGATACGCCTCGTCGCTTACGATGTACCAGAACATGGTCATCGTCCAGTACGATCAGGGCATGGGCGACGACGGCAAATCGAGGCTCATCGCGCTGGACGGTTTTTCGGGCCGGGCTGTGTGGGAAGTAAAGCGGATGGTGCCGAACTCATGGACTTCGCCGGTCGTCGCGAATATCGACGGTCGCGATGTCATTGTAACCTGCGGCGACCCGTGGGTCATCGCCTACGACGCTGCGACGGCTGCTGAGTTATGGCGCGTCGATTGTATCGGCGGAGACCTTGCGCCTTCGCCGATCTATGCGGGCAATTTCGTACTCGCCGCCGAGCCTGACAGCCGACTGATAGCGATCCGCACGGACGGAACCGGCGACGTTACCGAAACGCACATCGTATGGAAGACAAGGGACGGCATCGGAGACATTACCAGCCCGGTAAGCGACGGCGAACTGATCTTCCTGACCGCCGGCGGACGGGTGACTTGCCTGCAATTGTCCGATGCTGTGGAGGTCTGGGAAGAGGATACCGACGGATATTTCATGGCCTCGCCGAGCCTGGCGGGCGGGCGATTGTATGTGCTAAGCGACGATGGAGCGATGTATATTCTCAAGGCTGGCCGCGAATTTGAGCAATTGGGCCTGTGTGAACTCGGCGAGGACTGCTTTGCCACGCCAGCCTTCGCCGACGGCAGGATATACATCCGCGGCGTTTTGAACCTGTACTGCATTGGAAGCACTGAGTAATGGAACAGGTCGATCTGACATTCGTTCGCGACTGCATCTCGCAGACCGGACGCGAAAAACATAAAGTGCTCCGGATACTCCAGGCACTGCAGACAAACTACGGCTACCTGCCCCAGCCGGCCCTGGAACTGGTCTGCGAGCTTACCGAAATCACCCCCGCCGACATCATGGGCGTCTCGACCTTCTACAACCAGTTTAGACACAAGCCCGCCGGAAAGTACATGATCAGCGTCTGCGTGGGCACCGCCTGCCACATCAAAGGGGCTGAGCGGGTATACGATGCCTTCAAACGTCACCTGGGCATCAGCGGCGATAATGATACCGATGACCAGGGCCTCTTTACCGTAGAAAAAGTCACATGCAATGACACCGACGACCAGGGTCTCTTTACCGTAGAAAGAATCGCATGCATAGGCTGCTGCACGCTTGCGCCGGCGGTGAAGATCGACGAAATCACCTACGGCCATGTGGCCGTAGACACAGTCAGCACCGTCGTAAACGATTTCCTCAGACACGCAGAGACCAAAGCCGCCCATCGCAAAAAACAAAAAACAAAAGATAGCGAAAAACCACCCGTCGGCGAGATTCGAATAAGTCTGGACTCCTGCTGCATATCAAGAGGATGCGGAAAGCTCCATCAGGCGACCCTTCAGGCACTGGACCAGACCGGCATACGGGCCACGGTCAAACGGGTCGGATGTGTAGGCATGTGCTACCAGACCCCGCTTCTGGAGATAGTATTGCCCGATGGTAAGTCGCACCTCTACGCCAGGGTGGAACCCCGGGACGCCAGATCCATCATACTAAGACACTTCACCGTACAGGGTATAGGCCGAAAGATATTGAGCACCGTCTCCCACACCTTAGACAGCATCCTGACCGACGAAAGCGATCAGCCGATAACACGCTATGCGATCGACGTCCGGGACCAACCTGTCGCAGACTTCTTCGACCGGCAAAAACAAATTGCCACCGAACACTGCGCGGTAATCGAGCCGGTCAGCCTCGATGAATACACAGAAAGAGGCGGATTCGAGGCCCTGAAGAAATGCGTCAACCAAATGAGCCCCAAAGAGGTAATCGAGCAGGTGGAAAGGAGCGGACTTCGCGGAAGAGGCGGAGCGGGCTTTCCCACCGGCTTTAAGTGGACCACAGTAAGACAAGCTGACTGTGAAAAGAAGTACCTCATCTGCAACGGTGACGAAGGCGACCCAGGTGCTTTCATGGACCGAATGCTCATGGAATCATGCCCATACCGCATCATCGAAGGCGTGGCAATCGCCGCTTACGCCGTTGGCGCCGCCGAATGCTACTTCTATATCCGCGCCGAATACCCCCTCGCCATGGAGCAAATGAAGCAGGCAATAGACAAGTGCTATGAGAATGGCTACATCGGCGATAAGCCAGATCAGTTCAAGGCCAATGGTTTTTCACTGAACCTTAAGATTGCCGCTGGCGCAGGTGCATTTGTCTGCGGCGAAGAAACCGCACTGATGGCCAGCATCGAAGGGCGCCGCGGAATGCCGCGCCTTCGCCCGCCGTATCCGGCCCAAAGCGGACTCTGGGGCAAACCCACACTCATAAATAATGCCGAGACATACGCACTCGTACCCTGGATCCTGCGAAACTCCGGTGATGAGTTCGCCAAACTCGGTACCGAAAAGAGCAAAGGAACAAAAGTCTTTGCCCTCGCCGGCAAAGTGGCAAGGGGAGCACTGATAGAAGTACCTATGGGAATAACAATCCGCCAGATCGTCGAAGATATAGGCGGTGGTATCGATGGCGGCAAACGCTTCAAGGCCGTACAGATAGGCGGTCCCAGCGGAGGATGCGTCCCCGCCGAGTTGACCGACATCTCCGTCGACTACGAATCGCTGATCGCAGCAGGGGCAATAATGGGCTCCGGCGGGCTGGTCGTACTCGACGAAACCGACTGCATGGTCGACATCGCCAGATACTTCCTCGAGTTTACACAAGACCAGTCCTGCGGAAAATGCACATTCTGCCGCATAGGAACCAAAAGAATGCTCGATATTCTCGAACGACTCTGCCACGGCAAGGGGAAAAAGGGAGACATCGAACAGCTTTTGGAGCTGGCTGAGATGGTCAAGAAGGGGAGCCTTTGCGGGTTGGGCAAGACGGCTCCGAACCCGGTGATCTCGACGATAAAATACTTCCGGGACGAATACGAAGCCCACATCGAAGGCCGCTGTCCCGTGGGCAAATGCAAAGAGCTGATCGAGTACTCCGTTACCGATGACTGCGTCGGATGCACACTGTGCGCCCAGCACTGCCCGGTTGACGCGATCGGGATGCTGCCGTACCAAAAACACGAAATTGACAACGAAAAATGCATCCGCTGCGGGACGTGCAGGAACGTATGCCCGGAAGATGCGATAAAGGTTGAGTAATACCAATGGTATTAATTAAGTTCGCGGTGCAGGTTTGGTAAGTTGTTGTAGGCCAAAAGATTAGACCGCGTATAACGTGCATTTTTTAAGCGAATCGGTGTGAAGTGCTGAAACTGACAATCGACAATCGGGACATTGAGGTCCAAAACGGCGATACCATTCTCGATGCCGCTGAGAAGCTGGGTATTGAGATCCCGACTATGTGCTTTTTGAAGGATTGCGATCCGTCGACGAGTTGCATGGTCTGCGTCGTTAAGGTCGAAGGGACAAATTCACTCGTTCCGGCATGCGCCACTGTCGTAAGGGACGGCATGAAGGTTCAAAGCGAATGCCCCGAAGTTCGCCAGGCGAGAACGGCGGCACTGGAACTGCTCTTAAGCGACCACCTCGGCGACTGCATGGGGCCGTGCCAGATCGGATGTCCGGCGACGATGGATATTCCGCTGATGATCCGGCAGATCAAGGCGGGGGAACTCGCTGAGGCGATCGTGACGATCAAGCGGGACATCGCTCTGCCCGCAATTCTGGGCCGGATCTGCCCGGCGCCGTGCCAAAAGGTCTGCCGAAGGAACAGTTTCGACGACTGCGTCTCGATCTGCTTGCTAAAACGCTACGCCGCCGACGCAGACCTCAAGTCAGCAAATCCATACATGCCGGGCTGTAAGTCGGCAAACGGCAAAAAAATTGCCATTATAGGGGCTGGGCCAGCCGGTCTCGCGGCTGGGTACCACCTTTTGCAGAGAGGATACGCCTGCACCATCTTCGACGATCACGAAAAGCCGGGCGGGATGCTGCAATACGAGATCGGGCGAGAGGAATTGCCTCAGGATATTCTTGATAAGGAGATCGGTATGGTCTTTAAGTTAGGAGTACAATTCAAAGGGCAGTCAAAGATCGACGGGGCCGGCTTTGACGAATTGCGGAGGGACTTTGACGCCGTATTCGTAGCTGTGGGCCCGATCAAGCCCGACGATGCGAAACGCTTTGGCCTCGAACCCAGCCAAAAGGGGATTGCCGCGGACAACAAGACCTATCAGACGAATCTGCCCGGCGTATTCGCCGGAGGGGACGCCGTCCGCAACCGCAAACTCGCGATCCGGGCCCTTGCTGACGGCAAAGAAGCAGCCTTCGCCATCGACCAGTTTGTGATGGGTCAGGAGGTAACGGGCATAGCTAAACCATTTAACAGCAAAATCGGGAAGATCGCCCCGGACCGGATCGAAGACTTCATGCAGGGCGTTAGCACGGAGGCAAGGGTAGATCCGACGGAAGGTGACAGTGGTTTGGCCGATGAGCAGGCCCGGCTCGAGGCTGGGCGGTGTATGCACTGCGACTGCCGAAAACCGGACGATTGCAAGCTCAGGATATATGCCCAATCGCACGGCGCAAGGGCGGGCAGATACAGCGGCGAGCGAAAGGCGTTTACCCGGCAGGACGACCATGCGGAGATCATCTTCGAGCAGGGCAAGTGCATCGACTGCGGCCTGTGCATTCAGATCGCTGCTCGGGCGAAAGAAACGCTCGGGCTGACATATATTGGAAGGGGCTTTAGTGTCAAGGTCTCTGTCCCCTTCGATGGGACGATCGCCGAGGGGCTAAGGGACACGGCCAGCCAGTGCGCAAAAGCCTGCCCGACGGGTGCCCTGGCCTTGAAGCAGCAGGACCAGCCTTGACACAAAACGGCTAATTTGGTACAGTATTCGGGCTCAAACCTGCGATGTTTGGGCTAAAAACGTCATTTTATTAACAAAATTGATCAAGGAGATTGCCATGGAACCGTACAAAAGCAAAACCGCGTTTCTGATCGTCCTTTCTTTATTGGTTGCTGCTCTGGTGAGTCCGCCCGTTGGGGCCTGCGACTGGCCGAACTGGAGAGGGCCGGACTACAATGGCATTTCCGGTGAATCCGATTGGAATGCGAGCTGGCCCGACAGCGGCCCGAAGGTGCTTTGGAAGGCCTCGATAGGGACCGGGTTTTCCAGTATTTCGGTTAGCAATGGCAAGGCCTACGCCACCGGAAACACTGCGAGCAAAAAAGACAAGAGCAAGGGTGAAAACGATATCATATTCTGTTTCGATGCGGAGACCGGAGAGGAGATATGGAGTTACAAATACGCCAACCAGCTCGACCCGAAGTATTACGAAGGCGGAACACTGGCGACGCCGACGGTCTCGGGCGGTAAGGTCTATAATGTCAGCAAGGACGGCAAGACCTTCTGCCTCGATGCCGATACCGGCAAGGTCGTCTGGCAGGCGGACCTGCTGGCGGATTTCGGTGTTGAGCGGCCCAAGTGGGGGATCAGCGGCTCGCCGTTCGTTATAAACAAAATGGTCATCTTCAACGCTGGGAGCGCGGGGCTGGCATTGAATAAAGAAGACGGCAGCCTGATATGGAAGAGCAGCGCCGGGCCGGGCGGATATTCGACCGCAATGCCGTTTACCATCGACGGGAAAAAGTGCATTGTGCTGGCAGGTATGAAGGACATCCTGGCCCTCGATGCAAAGAGCGGTAAGGAATTGTGGCGGTTCGGCTGGGAGACGAAATACGATGTAAACGCAGCCGACCCGATCGTCTCGGGCGATAAGATGTTCATCTCCTCGGGGTACGACCACGGCAGTGCATTGCTGAAAATATCGGCCAACAGCGCCGAGCAGATCTGGCAGAATAAGAATATCCGCAACAAGATGAACCCATGCGTATTGTGGGAGGGATTTGTCTACGGAACGGATGAAAAGGGTGAACTGAGGTGTCTGGATATGGGTACCGGCGAGATTAAATGGGCACAGGAGGGATTCGGGCAGGGTGGTGTAACCATCGCCGGAGACAAGCTCATTGTTCTTGGCGAAAAGGGCAATCTTGCAGTTGCCGAACTGACCGCCGACGGATATAAGCCGATATCGGAGGCAGAGGTGCTCACCGGCAGATGCTGGGCCGCGCCCGTCATGGCCAATGGCAGGATATATGCCAGAAATGCCGAAGGAGACCTGGTCTGCCTTGATGTAAAGGCCGACTGACCCGCGTGAGGGGGGCAAAGCCGATGATTGAAACTGCTAATATACTTGTTTGCGCCTGTCAGTTCTCCAGCGCAGTGCCTGCGCCGACGGTTCAGC
>DAOVVQ010000136.1 GCA_030637065.1 Planctomycetota bacterium | reverse complement strand
CGCATCCCTTCCTGATCCTTATTGCGCGCGATAAAATCCAACGTCTTTGCAACCATCTTCGACCGCTTTTCGTAACGCCGCCGCTCCTCGAGCCGAACGATCTCCGTCGACCGAACATAAGTGCTATAGTTGCCCTTCCAAACGCTGGCACCCCGGCCCGAGATCTCCACGATCTTGCAGGCCACGCCGTCGAGCAGATATCGGTCATGGCTGATAACGATCGCCGCCCCCTTATAGCTCCGCAAAAACCCCTCCAGCCACACCGTCGCCTGCAAGTCCAGATGGTTCGTCGGCTCATCGAGCAGCAAAAGATCCGTCGCCTTCACCAGCGCCCGGGCAAGGCCGAGGCGGCTGAGCTGACCGCCGCTAAGCGCTGATATCCTGGCCTCATGCAGATCCTCGCCGATACCCAGACCCGCCAAAACGCTCTTGATCCGCGACTCATAAACATACCCGCCGACAAGCTCGAATTCCCTGCTCAGGCGATCATATTCCTTCATGCCCGCCTTAAGCTCCCTGCCGTTAAGGCTGCCGAGACGATGGCCTAAGTCATGCATCTTAGCCTCAATGTCGACCACATCGCAAAAGCCCGCCCGCATCTCCTCTAAGACCGTTAGCCCGTCGTCAAAGAGCGGCTCCTGTGGCAGATAGCCAATCCGTAAACCCTTACGAATAAAGACTTTGCCGCTGTCAGCCTCAATATCACCCAGGATGAGCTTTAAGAGGGTGCTCTTGCCGCTGCCGTTGGCGCCGACCATACCGACCTTTTCGCCGCCAAAAAAATGAACGTTGAGCCCGTCGAAAACAGCATCGCTGCCAAACGACTTGCACGCATCGCTAAACGTAATAACAGGCATAAACACCAGTCCTAAAAACAATTCGATATCTCAGAGCCAACCGCACCCCATCTGCGCCGCAGGAGGGGTATGTTGGAAACGAGTACTGCTATATACGATCACCGCACGCGGTTTAACAACGCAACATAAAACAGTCAACCGAAAACAACGATCCTAAGCCCCGTTAAGTTTCGCCATCTTCGCCGCCCGTTTGGCAACCTTTTTGCGAAGCATCGCCAGCTTAAGGCCAGCCAAAAGTGTCGAATTCTTAAACGGAAGCGCGAGATGATTACGGCCTTCATGTACCAGAAGCAGCAGACTGAGCGCCTCTTGCAAATTAAGATCAACCGGAGCCAGAAAGTATTCCAGGTCAATGCGATATCCACCCGTCTGCACGTCAAAATAGTATGGAACGCCAATGGCGCCTAATTCCTGCAAATCCCGAAAGACGGTACGCCGGCTGATGCCAACCTGCTCAGCCAGAGCCTCTGCCGAGTAACTTTGTCCGGATTGAAGGGCCGTTAAAAGCTGAACTATTCTGCTGATTCGACTAAGTTTCATTCATAGACCTGCCTAAAATGCTGCCGACACCCCGTGCGGGCTCTAAAGCAGGATTATAAAATCAAAGACCGGATTGTCAACCGTATCTTCCCCATTATCCGGCATAATCGGGCAATATCGCCCCTACAGACCGCCAGTAAAGCCAAAAATATCCAAAACATGCGCCAATCTGCGTTTTTTGAGTTGACATTTCGCCAACTTTTGCTAAAATCATGGTTTATTGGAGGCTATGAGTTATGAGGCATAACATAAATTTGGGATTTTTGACCAGGACGTCCTGGCTTTGCATTCTGGCGGCTGTGGCTCTGTTTACCACTGGATGTTGGATGGGCTCTCCGGGCGAGACCTCGCGACAAGTCCATCAAAGACACGTCGATGTCTGGAAAACAAACATGCTCGAGATTCAGGATGACGTGGATGCGGTTTTGCTCTTCGACAAACCTTCGAAGCTCAGCGACAAGGCGATCAGGTAGGCCATGCCAACCGTAGTTGCCTGTTGATACGGTCGTTCGTCACAATGGTACGTCAACGTTAAAAGGGATTGGATTCGTGGACGCTATCTTTGAGTATATATATCGGATCACCCTGCGGGAGCGCGGGATCGTTGCCTTTGAACTGCTGCTGATAGGCCTGTTCGTCTACATCATCATCAGCTTTCTCGAAGGGACAAGAGGAGAACGGCTTTTCCGCGGCGTTATGTTCATCATCATCGTCGGCTCGCTCTTCCTGAATCTCGTCGTAAAGAAATTCAGCCTTGAACGCGTCGATTACCTCTATAACGGCTTCCTAATAGCGATCTTGATTATCGCGGTGGCGGCGTTTCAGCCGGAGATCAGGAGGGCGCTGATAAGGATCGGGCAGGCAAGTTTTCTCTCAAGCTCACCGCAACAGCTTACCCGAAGCGTAGAGGAGATAATCAATGCCGTTACGCAAATGTCCACCACCAGAACAGGGGCCATTATCGTCATCGAACAACAGGTAGGGCTCGGCGAATTCATCGAAACCGGCGTCCGTGTGGACGCAAAGGTCACCGCTGATATGCTCAAGACGATCTTTTATCCCGGCTCGGTACTCCACGATATGGCTGTGATCATTCAGGGCGACAGGATCATCGCTGCAAGAGTCCAGCTCCCCTTGGCTGAAAGCGGCGCCTTCCAGGGGAGGCAACTCGGCTCAAGACATAGAGCCGCGATCGGCGCGACTTCCAGCTCGGATGCGATCGTTATCGTTGTCAGCGAAGAAACCGGCATCGTCTCGATAGCAATAAACGGAAACCTGATCAGAAACGTCTCGGAAGCACAGCTTAGAAGACACCTTACAACCGCGGTGGTCGAAACAACCCCGCTCGTGGAACGAACGAGACAAACCGAAAAGCCCGCGTCAGCCGAAAAAAAACCGAAGCAACCGAAGCAGACATAACCGACACGTGCATACGCAGCGTGCCAATTAATGTGCCATTGAGATATTATGTTCGAGAAAATGAAAAAGATCACGGCTGTTGTCTTTCTCACCATATTGATATGGGCGTGGGCCTACCTTGCCACCAAGCAGGAAACCACGGAATCTGGAACACTTAATATCTCCACCCCCAGCCCGAATCTCCTCGTCGATTTTGGAAGCGTGGAAAAAACCCCGGTTGCTATAAGACTGACACTCAACGGCTCGGCTGCCAAGATCGCCGACCTGAAAAAACGACTCAGGCTCAGCGAGACCGACAAAGATAAGATCAGACTCGAATTTTTCTACGATGTCGAAAAGGAAGGGCAAACGCAGGCGGGGACATATCCCTTTAAACTACTGGACTTCCTGAAAAGCAGCGACGTCACGCGCGGGCTCACTGTCGACAGTTGCAAGATCGGATCGGAACAAAACCCTTCGATAGAAGTTAAAGTAGAAGAGCTTACCGAAAAACTCATCCCGGTTATATGTGTCGACGAAAACGGCTCCCTGCTTAGTGCCGAAACAATAGAACCGGCAAGCATCAAGATGTACGTAAGAGACGACTACGAGGGAGGCGCAATTGTTGCACTTACATCACAACAAATCGTGCAGGCCAGAAAAAAAAGTATCGACGTAAAGCCGTACGTCGAGCCGATATCGGGACAAAGGAAATGGGCGAAAAACCCCGTCAAACTTAAGCTGCCGCCAACCGAAGAAAAGCTGAAACCAGGACCCTTCCAGGCGGCAAGGATCGGATTTCGCAGCAGCGAGACACTGCATGGGAAATACAAAGTCGAGCTTCTTAACCGAAACGACCTGATCAGCAAGATACAGATCAGCGCCACCACGGAGGCCCTGAACGCCTATAAAGAGATGCAATATCACATCGTCATCGAAATTAAGGATGGCGACGAGAATGAGGCTGAATTGACCAAACCGGTGATCTACAATTTCCCCGCTGAGTATGTCAGAAAAAACGAGATCAAACTTGACGAAGAGCCTCCTCCCGCAAGACTGAAACTTGTCCCCATCGCTAACCAGCAGACGGCGCCCTGACGCCCTTAAAGAAAACGAGCACCGCTTCGACCGTCATCCACAGGGCCAGAAGAAACACCACGCCGCCGATCACGACCAAAAGCCACTTGGATCCATCCTCACGCGCCTGGGCCAGAAATGTCTTTTCGTTAAGCACCATCGCCCAACTGGTCATCGTCAGCATCAAAACACAGGGGATGCCGGTGACAATAAATTTGAAACCACCTTTGCGGCGAAGGTAGATCGTCACCACCAGGAGTGCAAGAGCCGCCAACAATTGATTCGCCGTCCCGAACATGGGCCAAAGGGTCATTGCGCCCGTGCCGTCGGTGCCGGTTGCAAAGGCAAGGCCGGCTGCCGTGAGTACGGCAATAGTCGTCGACACCCACTTGTTGGCCAGCGGGCCCGCCCGCAGGTCCGTCAGCAATTCGCTCACCACATAACGCTGAATACGGACCGAAGTGTCCAGCGTCGTGCCCGCAAAGGAGGCGATAAAAACGCCCATCACCGTTACGCCGACCACCTCCGGCAGGCCAAGGGCAGCCATGATATTCGACGCGCCGACCACTACGGGCGCGATCTTGTCCGACAGGCCCCGGGACCCGATCCAGACGCCGTAAAAATGCTCCCATGCCGCCGAGCCCTGCAAAATAGTCCCGCCCTCCGACTTCAGGGCCATCCCCACTCCGGCACCGACACAGATGATCACCAGCACCGCCAGCATCCCCTCCAGCAGCATCGAGCCGTACCCCACAAAAAGACAGTCCGGCTCCCGCGAAACCTGCTTGCAACTCGTGCCCGAGGCGACGAGCGAATGAAAACCGCTGATCGCACCGCATGCGATGATCACGAACATGAAAGGCCAGATCGGCGGGGCGTCGGCGGGAACCGCATTATTTATCATTGGGGCTACCAACGGCAGCTTGCCCGAAACGGAAGCGACGACCGTGCCAGCGACAATAAGGCCCATCGCAATAAAAAGCTGCCAGGCGTTGATATAATCGCGGGGCTGGAGAAGCGTGGTAACCGGCAGCGTCGAGGCGATCCACGCGTAGATCAGAAGAACGATCACCCACATGCCCATAGGCGGAATGCCAAGAAAAGAGCCCATCTCTATCGGATATCTGCTGCCGAGCAGAACGCAGACATACATCGCAAACACGGCAACTACAGTGGCCGGTATTAGCCGAAACTTACCCTTGTAAACCGCGGAACCGAGCCCAACGGCTATCGGGATCTGGAGCCAGACCGGAAAAACAGCACTCGGAAAACGCTTAAAGACCACCGCAATAACAACGCCAAAAATCGCGATCACTATCAACAGGCTCAAAAAAACGATCGCGAAAAAGATGAACCGGACCCGACCGTTGATATATTTCGCGGCGATCTCCGAAAGGCTCTTGCCGTCGTTACGCATCGAAACGACCAGCGCGCCGAAATCGTGAACCGCTCCCATGAGAATACTGCCGAACATTACCCACAGTATCGCCGGAAGCCAGCCCCAGATAATACCGATCGCAGGGCCGACGATCGGGCCGGTGCCGGCAATGGAAGTAAAATGATGACCGAAGATGACACCCTTTTTTGCAGGAACGTAATCGACGCCGTCGTTGAGTTCATGGCTGGGGACCTTGGCATCGGGATCGAGCCGAAATATCCTGCGAGCCAAAAACCGCCCGTAGGTATTGTAAGCAACAATAAACCCGCCCCCGCAAACCAACATCAACAACAACGTATCCATGCAAATCTCCAAAAATCAGGATACCAATGAGGTCGTCAGTCCAAAACCAATAGCAAATAGTCAATAGTAAATTGTAAATCGCCTACCTTCGCCTTCGCATCAGCAAACGGATCGGAACCTCTTCCAGATCCAGAAGCTCACGAAACCTATTGACGGCGAAACGCTGAAAATTAGCGTCGAAATACTCGACTCGATTGACAAACAAAAGCAGGCTGATAGGCCGAACCGCGACCTGGGTGCCGTAAAAGATCTTCGGAAAACCACGCTTCTTCTTCGAGCCACCCACCCGCGCCTCGGCGATCTTCTCGATGGCCTTATTCAAAAGGGCCGTCGGGACCTGCTGGGACGACTGCTTGAAGACCTCCGTCGCCAGATCCAGAACGCTCTGAATATTCTTTCCGTCCTTGGCCGTCGTAAACGCTATCGGAGCGAACCGCAGGCCCGGCATAACCTCGTCGAGATAGCCCTCGTAATCGCCCGCATCGGCAATATCCCTGGCGAGATCCCACTTGTTGATCACAATGATGCACGCCTTCTGCTCTTCCTGGATAAGCGACGCCAGCTTCTTATCGACTTGCGAGATCTTCAGCGTCGCATCGACCAGGAACAAAACCACATCGGCCCGGCGAACACTGTTGACCGCCCGAACATAGCTGTAATATTCAATATCGCCGCTCATCTTGCTCTTCTTGCGAACGCCGGCGGTATCGATGGCTATAAACTTCTGGCCGTTGCGCTCGAAGCGAACATCGACCGCGTCGCGAGTGGTACCGGGCACCTCACTGACGATCACCCGCTCATCCCCGACGATCGCATTGACAAACGTGCTCTTGCCCGCGTTGCGTTTGCCGACGACGGCGAGCTTCATCTCCTCCTTGCCGGGATCCTCAATGGGAAGGTGCTCCAATTCACCGATGATCCGCTCGAGCAGCACAGCCTTGTTGATATTATTCGTGGCTGAAACACAGATCGCATCGCCAAACCCCAGCTTGATAAACTCCCCAGCCCCCGCATATTGCTTGGGGCTGTCAGCCTTGTTGGCGACCAGGATCACAGTCAGGTCGGTCTTGCGAAGAAGCTGGGCGACTTTAACATCCAGCGGCATCACACCATCGCGAACATCAACTACGAAAAGCGCCAGCGTCGCCTTGTCGATCCCCTGGAGGATCTGATTCTCGACATGCTCGCTCAGGGCGTCGCTGTCGACTACACCGACCCCGCCCATATCCATAAGCTCGAAAAATCGCTCGCCGCTCTCGACGATCGCCGTCACACGGTCGCGCGTAACCCCAGCCGTCGGCTCGACAATGCTGATCATCTGACCGGCAATCGCATTAAGCAGACTACTTTTGCCCACATTGGGCCGACCTATTATCGCTACAATCGGAAGTGCCACGTAAAAACCTCACCTAATTTAACTCAAACTGACCAATTTAATGTACAGGTATTAGCTTAACCCGTTACAGAAAAAGAACTTAAAACCGTTGCCGACAAAGGCGGCTTCGACCGACTAACTACTGAACTAACGACTATCGACTCTTAACCCCGGGATACCGACAGAACCGCCCGAGCCCCCAGCCGAACGCACCATTATACACCAAAAGCAAAAAAATATGAAGCACCAAATACTCACCCTACCAGCCCCCAAAGCCCCAAAACCGCAATAAAGCGCGCAAATCCGCCAGAAAAAACAAAAAAACCCGACAATATAATTG
The DNA here is from genome assembly GCA_030637065.1 of Planctomycetota bacterium. GTDB lineage: Bacteria > Planctomycetota > Phycisphaerae > Sedimentisphaerales > Anaerohalosphaeraceae > DAOVVQ01. The sequence goes on along the minus strand of DAOVVQ010000136.1, from coordinate 2,938 downwards.
TGGACACAACATGACCCATTAAGCATTTCCAACCAAATACTCAGCCCCCAGCACCCCTAAATGCCACTTGACGCCCCCCAAAACCCGTCAGCGACCCCGACCACTTGAGGTTGCAAAGGCGACTTTACCGTCTGCGCCGATTTACCAGTATACCCAGAAAACCCGCGCCTAAAAGCATCGCCGTAACGGGCTCGGGAACGACTTCAAACGAATAGGAATAAACCGATGGATCAAGCACTATCATGTCATAATAAGCAGTTACCGTAAGGTCGTAGCTTCCCGCAGCTAAAGAGCCAATGCCTTCAGAGAATGTCCATGGCGTCATCACAGCGGATTGGCCTAAATCCAAATTCAGGTCCAGTTCCAACTGCGACCCGTTGACACGAAAGTCCGTCCCTGTGAGCGTAACTCCGTCCCGAGATGCAATCCCGGAAGTGACAACCGTAATACCCTCCCATTCCATTGGCTCGGTCGGTGTCACATAAACGTCCGTAATTATTCCCGCGCTCTGTCCCGCAAGACCCGCAACCGCCAACATACAGATGATCATCATTCGTTTCATGTTCCTGCCCCTGTTTTTAATGGTCGAGTTTGTGACCCCATTATAGCATAATCCTACAATCTAATCAAGCAAAATATCCCGTTCAGAAAAGCCTGCGACATGCTCCTCTATATATATAAACGCGAAGCGGACCCCATCGTCCACAGCAGAAACCGGTTTTTTTTGAAAATCTACAAAAGAATTTCCAAAAACACCGTTTTCAAGCCAAAAACACAGACGCCCATTGCGGGCTCTCAATTGGGTAACTTGCTCCCCCTGGTCACCGTTGCTGGTTTGTTGAGGCTTACTTTTGGGCTGGTGCTGGCTCGGTGTTGCTTTCTTTGCCCGCTTCTGTCCCAGGCTCATTTTCTGGTTTGTTGGGCTTTTCGCTTTCCTGGCGGGCTTTGTTGTCTGCCTGCCATTTTTTGGTAAGCTCAACCCAATTTGGTCGCTCACCGGTGGTGGTGTCGACCTCTATATCCCCCAGGGCCTTCAAAAGACCCGTTTTTTGTTCGCCTTTGGTCTCTTCGGACCCTAAGTCCCCGTCGATCCTGATGGCAAGGCTGTCGCCCGCTCCCAGATCCTGCTCTCGCAGGCACCTTCCAACCAGCTGTGCGACCTTCTCCGAATCGCCGGCGCCAAGATACACCTCCATGAGCCTGTCCCTGGCGTCATTAGCGAGCACGGAGTCCTTTTCCGCTGTCGCCTTCTTCTCCGCCAGTTCCAGCAGCGCCCGCTCACGCTGACCGTTGATCCCAATAGCGACGATCCTCTTAGCCCACTCGAACACTGCCTGCCCGCTCTGGCGAGTTAATATCGACTCCATCGCTTCCCACGCAGGAACAGAGTCGCCGTTGGAGCCGAGCTTGCCCGACAGCCAATCCAGATCACTTCTGTCGCCGACGTCACCAGCCAGTTCGATGACCAGCTTCCTGACAGACCCAGCGGCGTCATCAGCCAGCCCGCGTTCCTTAAACTCGCTCAGCGCCTCTGACCTGTTGATATTTACAAGCCCCTTCGCCGAACCCAGACGCACACCGTTATCGGAGACGTCATCGAGCCCGTTGTGGAAGATCTTCACAAAATGCTTGCCGGCAATTCCGCGACAGGAACTCTTGGGCCCGCACAATCGCGCCATCACGTTCACAAGGCGAACCCTGACCGGCTCGCCATCGCTCTTGGCCCGCTCGTGACGAGCTGTGAGCAGGTCAAGATAGCTGGCTGTCTGGTCCTCATCGAGACCCTTTAGCTCCACCAGCTTGCCTATCACCTCGGCCCCAGCCCTTACCTTGTCCTGATCGTCCGATGTAAGGTAATCCCGTGCGATCAGCAGGGTCTGGGCCCTTACTTCGGGGCTAAGCTCGATCTCCGAGCCCGCTGAGAATGCGTAATAGCACGCCTCGCCCAACGCCTCCATGATAGCAAGGGCAACCTCCGAGTCCTTTTCGACCTTAAGCTGTTCGAGAAGCCTGTCGCCGGGGTTGAGCGCACTCATATTCAGCAAAATCTTCGCCGTCTCCAGCCGAACCGACCGGTCGTCATCGGATATCAGGCCAAGTAGCCGAACCCTGAGATCGGCGCTTATCCCGCTGGAATAGTGGAGCACCTTGCCCAGAGCCCAGACGCGGACCGGACCTAAGTCGCTGCCGAGCTTCTCGTCAAGCATCGCTGCCTTGCCCGCCTCGTCGGCAAGTTCATACTCGCCGTCCAGGACCGCAAGATAGAGCTGCTTCCAGCGATCCATCCGGCCATTAAGCCGGGTCATCTGCTGTTGCTGCTCGGCCATACGCTCACGCTGAACAACCATCAAATCGCGAATGATCTCGATCGGCCTCTTCCACATCAGGTCATCGACGATCCCCTTGAGCATCTCCCGGTCGGTCCCCTCGGGAATCCCAAAGGACTCCTGGAGCGCCTTCTCGGCTGCGGACGCGACTACCTCGTCGGCATCGTCTACCAGAGCGAGAAGCTCCGATATCGCCTCCTTGTCCGACCACAGCTTCAATACATAAATCGCATTGAGGCGAACATACCTGTCAAGCTCCTCGCTGCGGGCATATCGCTTCAAATCCGACGAAACCTCGGCGAACTCGAAGATCAAAAGCGCCTCACCAGCCAACTGCGCGTCAGGGCCTTCCTCGTCGACCAGCATCCCTAACAAAGGGGCCTTGAACTCTTTTCGGCTGGGGATCTTGTCGCTCCAGGCCCGGCTCTTGACCAGACCGCGACAGACCGCACTCCTGCCAGCGGCGTTGTCTTTGGATACGAGCGCCTCGAGCAGAACCCCCACAGACTCCCGATCGCCGCGAACGAGAAGCTCAACAGCAGCATCAACCCGCATCTCCGCATCGAAACCGTGCAGCAGCATCTCTCTATTTATACGAAGCTGCCGGGCGG
>DAOVVQ010000232.1 GCA_030637065.1 Planctomycetota bacterium | reverse complement strand
TGGCGTTTAGCTCATTGCAGGCCATCAGGAGGTTTTCTTAGTGGCTGCGGCCCAGCGGTTTTTTCTGGCAAATGGCGTTTCGCGCTATATACTGGCGGGGAATTGTTCTGGATTACGAAAACAGCATTTTAAGGAGACTTTAAGATGAGTAGACCTGTAACACTTTTCACCGGGCAGTGGGCGGACCTGCCGCTGGCCGAGTTGGCTAAAATGGCCGCCGATTTCGGGTATGAGGGGCTTGAATTGGCCTGTTGGGGCGACCACATGGAGGTCGACAAGGCTGCGACGGATAAGGAGTATTGCAAGAAGCAATTGGCGATTCTGGAGCAAAATAGCCTAAAAGTCTTCGCCATCAGCAACCACTTAGCCGGCCAATTAGTCTGCGATCTCAACGACGACAGCCGGACGGACGGCTTTGCACCGGCCGATTGTGCCGGCGACGCCGAAAAGAAGCGTGCCTGGGCCGTCGAGACGATGAAGAATTCCGCTCGTGCCGCCAAGAACCTCGGGCTCAAGGTCGTCAACGGCTTTACCGGTTCGAGTATCTGGCATTACCTGTACAGCTTCCCGCCGGTGACCGAAGAGATGATCGAAAAGGGTTTTGCGGATTTCGCCAAGCTGTGGAATCCGATCCTTGATGTGTTCGACGAGTGCGGCGTCAAGTTCGCTCTCGAAGTTCATCCCACCGAGATCGCCTTTGATATCGTCACAGCCAAACGAGCCCTCGAGGCGATCGGTAATCGTGAGGCGTTCGGCTTCAATTTCGATCCGAGCCATTTGCAGTGGCAATTGATTGACCCGGTCTGCTTTTTGAAGGCGTTCCCGGACCGGATCTACCACGTGCACATGAAGGATGCAGCCGTTCAGATCGACGGGACCGCGGGCATTCTCAGTTCGCACCTTAATTTCGGCGATCCGCGTCGCGGATGGGACTTCCGTTCGTTGGGCCACGGCGATGTCAACTTCGAAGAGATCATCAGAACGCTGAACCATATCGGCTACCAGGGACCGCTTTCGGTGGAATGGGAAGACTGCGGAATGGACCGCGAGCACGGGGCAAGAGAGGCTTGTGAGTTCGTCAAGAACGTAGACTTTACGCCGTCCAATATCGCCTTCGACGCCGCCTTTGACAAGTAACAAACCCGGTAGATATAAGTTCGCGTGTTTGCTTGTATGGCAATGCGCTATCCCTATTCGTAAAATAGTAACTTATGCTGTGGTATAAATGGCAGGTGGGTTTATTATGGGCAAACAGATCGGTATCAATCGTCGCAGATTTCTTAAAGGAACGGGCGCTCTGACAGCCGGTGCGATCGGCTTTCCGTATGTAGTTTCATCGTCGGCGCTTGGCAAGGCGGGCACTATCGCGCCGAGCAATCGCATTGTCGTCGGTTCCATCGGCACCGGAGCGAAGGGCACCGGCGACCTTCGCGCCTTTCTCGCACAAGATGAGGTTCAGGTCGTCGCCGTCTGTGATGTCGACAAGGCTCACCGCGACGGCGCCAAAAAGATCGTCGACGACAAATACCAGAATACCGATTGCACGACGTATCTCGACTTTCGCGAATTGATAGCACGCGGCGATCTCGACGTTGCCGTTCTTGCCCTTCCGGACCACTGGCATTCGATCCCGGCGATAATGGCTGCCCGCGCGGGTTTGGATATTCACGCGCAGAAACCGTTCGCCCGCACGATAGCCGAGGGCAGAGCGATGTGCAATGCCGTCAAACAAAATGGCATCGTCTGGCAGACGGGCAGTCAGCAGCGCTCCGGTGCGCAGTTCCACCGGGCGTGCGAACTGGTTCGCAACGGACGCATCGGCAAAGTCCACCGTATCGAGGTCGGCCTGCCCGACGGAAGCTCCGGCGGCGTTGACAAACCCCAACCCGTGCCGGAAGGTCTCGACTGGGACTTCTGGCTTGGCCCGGCTCCGTGGCGGCCTTACACCTCCTTTGCCAGGAGCGCCGAAGACGGCAAACGCCGGGCGTGCCACTGGGATTGGCGGTGGATCATGGATTATTCCGGCGGTCAGCTTACCGACTGGTCGGGCCACCACATCGACATCGCCCATTGGGGCATGGGGCTGGACCGAACGGGCCCCGTCGAGATGCAGGGCAAGGGCGTCTTTCCGCAGGAGGGCCTCTATAACACCCCCACCGAATACAGGATCGAATACAAGTACGCCAACGGCCTGGAGATGACCGTTGCCAACAGGTCACAGTTGCCGCATAGCCAGGGTACGTGCTGGTACGGCGATAAGGGCTGGATATATGTTACGCGAGGTGCACTGCGGGCCGAGCCGGCGAGCATCCTGAAGGAGATAATCGAGCCCGGCGAAACGAGACTATATAAGAGCAGTAACCACGTGCGGAACTTCCTGGATTGCGTAAAGAGCCGCGCCGAGACGATCGCCCCAGCCGAGGTCGGACATCGGTCCATCAGCGTAGGCCTCTTAGGCGAGATCGCGATGCTCACGGGCCGAAAGCTCAAGTGGGATCCGGATAAAGAGGTCTTTACCAACGACGCCGACGCCAATCGCTACCTGACCAGGGCGATGCGAAGCCCGTGGCATCTGTAACCAGGGGATAACCGGTAAGCAGCCAGAGAAAGGAACTGAAAGAACATGAAACATATTGCTATAATTGCAGCGGTTTTTATTCTGTTTTTAACCTGTTCATGCGAGACCTCCGACTCATGGCTCAACCTTGACTTTCTGGATTCGACCCCAACGACTTTCAAGGTCGCAGTTGTTACCGGCGGGCACAAGTTCGACGAGGCTGCGTTTTTGCCGCTATTTGAAGGCCATGATGATATCGAAGCGACACACATCCCCCTTCAGGACAACAGCGAGATATTCGAGGACATCAGCGACTGGGATTACGATGTCATCGTATTTTTTAACATGACCGATCCTATCTCACCCAAGCGGGCCGGGAACTTTATCGAGCTGATGGACCGCGGCGTTGGCGTGGTGACTTTGCATCACGCGATGGCTGCGTTCCAGATGTGGCCCGAGTTCGAAAAGATCGTCGGCGTCAGGTACTACCGCGATGCACTGGCCAAGGCGACCGGGCATCCGAGATCGACTTTTAAGCACGATATCGACATCCGCGTTACTGTCGAGGACGCCAGCCACCCGATAACAAAGGGTCTGGCCGATTTTGTCGTCCAAGACGAGACGTATAAGGGCAGCACGTACGAAGCCGATAATCACGTGCTGCTAACTACCGATAACGAGACCAGCGACCGGACCATCGGCTGGGTGAGAACTTATCGCAACGCGAGGTGCTTCACGTTTCAGCCGGGCCACGGACCGGGCATTTTCAGCGACCCGAACTACCGGCAGATCGTCGCACAGGCCATCAGGTGGACGGGAACAAAATAACGCCGCAGACGCGGATTTGATCTTACAGACCGGAAAATTGTAAGCGACAGGAGATAACGATGAGGCTTTGGAAGAAACTTGCACTTTGCATTTTGACAGTGGCGATCTCGGGGCCGTTTACGCATAAGGCGTATGCCGTCACCGCCAAGGAGCAGGAACAGATCGTCAGCCGTCTTTTGGATAAGGTCGGCGATTACGATTACGGCAGCAGCCGCGCACCGCTGACGGAGCTGAGCGATTTTGTTCGCAGCAGGTATGAGGACCCGGAGGCTCTAAAGAAGATCGAGCAGAAGTTCATGGCGTTTCTTCGGTCGCCTGCGACGGCTGCGGGCAAGCAGTTCGTCTGCCGGCAGTTGAGCATAATAGGCACGAAAGAATCGGTCGGTACACTTGCGGCGATGCTGAATAATCCGGCAATGTCCGACATGGCTCGTTACGCCCTGGAACGGATACCGGACGAAGCGGCTGGCGATGCGCTCCGAAGGAGTGTCAGGTTTGCCTATGGCAAGGCCAAAGTGGGTGTAATTACCAGCTTAGGTGTGCGGCGAGACGCCAAATCGGTTCCTGTCCTGGCCGGCTTTATTACCAATTCCGACGAGCAGGTCGCTCGGGCGACGCTTGCTGCGCTTGGCCAGATCGGTAATTCCGAGGCAGCCAAGGTGCTGTCTGAGGCGCGGGAAAAAGTCAGCGGCGACCTGAAACGGGCTGCTCTCGATGCTTATCTTGTGTGTGCCGGCGGCGTATTGGCTGGCGGGGACTGGTCGCAGGCCCTGAGTATGTATCGCGAACTGTTTAAGAAGGGTAATCCCGCGACCATTCGCACCGGTGCGCTGCTGGGTATGGTGTCAGCCGACCAAAAGAAGGCTGCGACGATCATAATCGATGCCATCAAGAGCGGCGATAAGGACGTCCAGCCGGCGGCGATCGCCATGGTCCGCTCGATCAGCGATCCAGGCCGGATAAAGACGGCTGCTGGACTGTTGCCAAAACTTTCAACCGCCGGCCAGGTCCAGCTATTAACGGCACTAAACAGCCCCGGACATGTTGCTGCCCGCCAGGTGGTCATCAATGCCGCAAAGAGCGACAACGCCGATGTTCGCATCGCAGCCTTTAAGACGCTTGTCGCGGTCGGCGACGAATCCGCGGTGGGCATACTGGCAAAAGCGGCCACGCAGACCAGCGGAGCCGAGCAGGATGCGGCGAGAAACAGCCTTTGCCGCCTCAGTGGCGCAAAGGTCGACAAAGCGATAATCGACGCCCTCGCCAAGGCCGATACCGGGGTGAAGATCGAACTGATCCGGGCTATAAGCAGCCGCAACATGACCGGCGGGGCCAGAGCCCTGCTAAAGACAGCGAAGGACGCCAACAAAAAAGTACGCATCGAATCGCTGCGGGCGCTGGGCGATGTCGCAGGCGGAGGCCAGATCGAAGCCCTTATCGATTTGCTGGCTAATGCGACAGACTCGACGGAGCAAAAAGAAGCGGAAAAGGCAGTCGTAAATGTCGCGCAAAGGACAGGTCGCCAGGAGGCGGTCGCCAGCCAGATCGCACGCTCTTACAGTGCTGCGTCCGGGCAGACTCGCATTTCGTATCTTCGGCTTTTGAGTACATTGGGCGGTCCGGATGCGGCTGAGACTATAAGCAAAGCATTGGTCGATGATAACGACGAGATCAAAGATGCGGCGATTCGGGCCCTGTCTGCTTTCCCCAGCGGCGAACCGGCGAGCAAACTGCTCGAACTTGCCCAGACGGCTGAAAGCCAGTCGCATCGCATAATCGCACTTCGCGGATACATTCGGTTGATCGCGATCGTCGGGGCCAATTCGCCGAAGAAGGCAATTAAGATGTGCAATTCTGCAATGGCGGCAGCTACGCGAATCGAGGAAAAAAAGCAGGTCCTTTCCGCCGCCAGCCAGATCGTATCGCCGGACGCACTAAAATTTCTCGAGCCCTATCTTAAGGATAATGACCTTGGCGCTGAGGCGAAGGCAGCCCATAAGAAGCTTTCGGGGCTGATTAAGGAAAAATAGTACGCCCAGGCCTGCAAAATCCGCCGATTAGAGCATCTAAATCATTGGAGAACCGCCGATTGCAGGAATATTTCAGGCGGACGGGACGTCCCTTTTAATAGTAAGCGCATCTGCAGGGCTGACAAATGCGGGGAATGTCCCGACGTGCGGCAATAAAGACAAAAGGGGTCAGGATGACTGTTTGAATGTAATCCGGTTTCGTGCTATAATGCAGGGCTGGAGGTTGTTGATAATCTGGACAGACACTTGGTTATTAAAAGGATATAGAATGACAGCTAAAAACAGGAAAACGAAACAGAAGCAAAACGGCATTTCGCGAAGGAAATTCTTGGGCTCAACCGCGATCGGGGCAGCGGCATTTACGATCGTTCCGCGTCATGTATTGGGCGGTCGCGGTTATACCGCAGCCAGCGAAAAGCTGCATGTCGCCGGCGTCGGCATAGGCGGCATGGGCAAGAACAACGTGAAAAATTGCAGCAACGAGAATATCGTGGCCCTCTGCGATGTCGATCATGACCACGCTGCAAAGATTTTCGACCTTTATCCCAAGGCAAAGAGATACAAGGATTACCGCAGGATGCTCGAAAAGCAGAAGGATATCGACGCGGTCGTCATTGCCACGCCGGACCATACGCACGCGGTGATCGCCATGGCGGCGATGCGGGCGGGCAAGCATGTTTATGTGCAAAAACCGCTGGCACATTCCGTTTATGAGGCCAGAATGCTCACCGCGGCAGCCCGCAAGTATAAGGCTGCAACCCAGATGGGCAACCAGGTCCATTCCACCGAGGGCATCCGGCT